>JAAZKI010000556.1 GCA_012799905.1 Lentisphaerota bacterium
CCGGCGACTTGTCGGGCGAGATTGCGGCGGATATCGTCCGGCTCAGTTTCGCGTTTACCGCTGGCGTTTTGCACGACCATGCAGGTCGGCGTTGTGATTTCACTGGCTTGGAGCAGGGGCAGGAAGGCATCAGCCGCAGGCTGCATGAGCCGGGAATGATACGCTCCGGCGACTTGCAGTTCAACTACGCGCAGGCCGGCTTCGGTCAACGTCTGCATGGCCTGGCGCAGTCCGTCCTTGGCGCCGCTGATGACGATTTGCCCTGGGCAGTTGTAGTTGGCCACGTCAATGCCGCAGGCTTCACAGACGTCTTGAATCTGGGCCGGGTCGCCGCCGATAATCGCTGCCATGCCGCCTTCGCTTTGTCGGCAGGCCTGGTCCATCAGGCGGCCGCGCTCCGCGACCAGGCGCAAGGCGTCTGGCATGGACAATGCCCCGGCTGCATACAGGGCGGCATATTCGCCTAAACTCAGGCCGCCGCAGATGACTGGGGTGACGGTTGTGTATTCGTTCCAGGCGGCCAGGCAGGCCAGGGACATGGCCGTGATCGCTGGCTGGCAGGTGGCGCAGGCGGTGAGGTCTTCGGCGGCGCCATGGAAGCAGGTGTCAGAAAGCGTCCGGTCGAGAATGGCGTCAGCCTGGGCGAAAACCGCCCTGGCTGCTGCAGCATGCTCGTAGAGGTCGAGTCCCATGCCAGGAGTCTGGGCGCCCTGGCCGGCGAACATATATCCAATGCGTTTGCTCATGGTTTAAATCAGGAATCAGTCAGGTAAAGAATAACTGCACTGTCCCCGGGCTAAAGCCCGGGCACTGAACGGAATCACATACCACCCGCTTCTCACCGCCGCTGCGCGTCGGCTCACGCACTGGCCATGACGGACAGCGTAGTCCAAGCTCATCTCGCCCCTCGCCCCTCGCCCCTAACGAATTATGAATTATGAATTATGAATTATGAATTATGAAATGCGCCTCAGTATTCAGCATTCAGCATTCAGCATTCAGCCCCTCGTTCACGCACTGGCCATGACGGACAGCGTAGTCCAAGCTCATCTCGCCCCTCGCCCCTCGCCCCTCGCCCCTCGCCCCTACTAAATATCAGGGTAGGTTCAGGGCTTTGACCTGTGCGGTGATGGTCTCGTTGATGCGCAGGCGGATAAAACTGCCGGCGGCATGGATGCCGTTACGGACTGCCTTGGCGTCGGAAATGCCATGCCCGATGATGCAGGCCCCGGCGACGCCCAGAAGCGGCGCACCGCCGGTTTCCGAGTAATCTGTCGCTTTTCGCAGTTCCGTGAAGGCGCCCTTGGCCATGAGTGCGCCGAGTTTCCACAGCAGTCGCTTCATGATTTGCGCCTTCACCATCCGCCCTAACGAAACCGCCAACTGCTCGCAGCTCTTCAGCATGACGTTGCCGACAAAGCCGTCGCAGACAACGACGTCGACCTTGTCCGTGAACAAGTCATGGCCTTCGACATTGCCGATGAAGTTCATGCCCTTGGCATCCTGGAGCAGTTTAAAGGCGGCCTGGGTCAGGCGATTGCCCTTGCCATCCTCGGTGCCGTTGCAGAGCAGTCCAACCCGCGGTGACTTTTTGCGCATGACGATGGAGGAGTAGATGCTCCCCATCAGGCCGTAATGCAAGAGGTTAAGCGGCGTGCAGTCAACGCTGGCGCCAGCGTCCAGCAGCAGGAAACGGCTTTTTTCAGTCGGAAAAATGGTGGCGATGCCGGGTCGTTCAATGCCGGGCAGCATTGACCACTTGAAGTAGGCCGAGGCGACGGTTGCGCCAGTGTTGCCGGCGCTGAACAGGGCTGCGGCGCGTTTTTTGCGCACCAGGTCAGCAGCCACGTTGATTGACGAGTCGCGTTTGCGGCGTATGGCGGAGACAGGGTGCTCGCCCATCTCCACCACCTGGGTCGAGGGGATGACTTCCAAGCGCCTGTCGCCATATTTGCCAATCCGGCGCAGTTCGTCCTCGATTTTGCCCGGGTCGCCGACGAGGAAAAGGTGGTAGCGGTCGCCGTAGTAGTCCAGGGCTTCCCCTGCTCCTTCAACGATGGCGGTCGGTGCGAAGTCACCTCCCATGGCATCAACGGCGATGGATATCTTGGACATGCCTGTCTACCTTATTGCAAAGCAAAGCGGGGGGATAGGAAGCGGTGGCAGGCAAGGCACACGTGCCAAGTGAAGCAATGCCCAGGCCGGGCGCCGTCCAATTACGCGTCGTCTTGATTGAGGCTCAGAACTTGACGACCATCATAGATGCCGCATTTCTTGCAGACATGGTGGGGAAGGCAGGCTGCGCCGCATGACGTGCAGTGGTTGATTTGGACGCCCTTGTAGCGGTTGGCGGCCTTGCGGATGCGGACTCTCCGCTTGCTGACTTTACTTTGTTGAACAGCCATGGTGGTTTCTTGCTCCTGAGGTTGGGGGCGCTGTTGACGCCGGGTCGTTGCACGTTTTGAACAGAGAGAGACAAGCGCCCGGAACCGTCACTTCAATTTCAAACTATCCAGCTGGCGCCAGGGGTTGTCTGGGTCGGCGTCAGCTTTGTTTGTGCAGGTGCAGCGCTCGCGATTCAGATTGCTGCCGCAGGATGGACACAGGCCGCGGCAGGCGTCTGAACAGAGAAAGCTCTGCGGAAAAACTAATAATATATCTTCGCGAATGTCATCAGTCAAATCAATGATGTCGCCAATGACATTTTCATAGCGATGGAAGACATCGTCGACCTCCACCTTGCAGGGTGCGTTGTCTGTGCAGCGGTCGCACATCACCTCGATGACGCCGGACAGTTTGCCGGTCACCACGACGTCGTTGTTCACAATCGTCAGGTTGAAGGTGAAATGCAGCGGTGAGGGAAACGCGAAGCGGTCCTCGGGTTCAATCGCCAAATTTTGGAACGTGATTTCGCCTGTGTGGGTGGCGCCTTCCGGCGGAATATTGGCGGTTGGGAATCGTAGAGTTTTGAATACGCTCATGACAGATTCAATACATTGTTTTTAGTCAAGGGAGTTCACGCGCCAGGAGGGGAAAAAGGGCGCTGGCGCCAGGCTGTTCGGAAAATGTCAAGCGCATACTATACTTCTAGAAACCAGGAAAACAAAAAGGTCGGTTGCAATCAGCTGTAAATCGGTTGTCGCAATGGGTTTTGCCTCTGATAACCTCCCTACTAACTGGAAAATCAGCGGAAAACATATATAGTATGCGACGTTCCAAATTCCGTTTGCCTTTGTTTTTGATTTGGGCATAGACTAGCCGTTGAGAACGGCATCACTTCCTAAAATTGAATTGAGAAGGAAAAAGCGACATGCAACTGAGCGACATCACGAATTCTAACCTGAAGACGTGGCTGCAGAAATGGATCGACCTGTGCGAACCGACCGATGTGGTGATTTGCGACGGCTCCAAAGCCCAGTATGACCAGCTGTGCAACATGATGGTCAAGACCGGCGCATTTATTAAGTTGGACAAGCCAGCCAATTCGTATCATGCCCGTTCCGATAAGACTGACGTGGCCCGTGTGGAAGCCCGCACCTACATCTGCTCGGTTCGGGAAGAAGACGCCGGCCCCACCAACCACTGGAAAGACCCCAAGGAGATGCGGGCGGAATTTGACGTCCTCTTCAAAGGCGCCATGAAGGGCCGCACACTCTACGTGATTCCCTTCAGCATGGGGCCGATTGAATCTCCGATTGCCAAGTACGGCATTGAGATCACTGACAGCCCGTACGTTGTCGTCAACATGTGCATCATGACCCGCGTCGGCACGGCCATTATCAAAAAGATTGAAGAAGGCGCTCCGTTCGTCAAGTGCATGCATTCGGTCGGCTATCCACTGGACGCCGACACGGCTGACGTGCCGTGGCCGAGCGCGCCGGTTGAGAAGAAGTACATCACCCATTTCCCCGAAGACCGCGAAATCATCTCGTTCGGCTCCGGTTACGGCGGCAACGCCCTGCTCGGCAAGAAGTGCTTTGCGCTGCGGATCGCCTCGGTCCAGGCTCGTGATGAAGGCTGGATGGCCGAACACATGCTCATCCTGAAACTGACCAGCCCCAAGGGCGAAGTCAAGTACGTCGCCGCTGCTTTCCCGAGCGCTTGCGGCAAAACCAACCTGGCTATGATGGAACCCTCCATCCCCGGCTGGAAGGTCGAGACAATCGGTGATGACATCGCTTGGATGAAGTTCGGGCCGGACGGACAGCTCTACGCGATCAACCCGGAAGCCGGCTTCTTTGGAGTCGCCCCCGGCACCTCAATGAAGTCGAACCCGAACGCGATGCGGACCATTAACCGCGGCAATTCGATTTTCACCAACACTGCCCTCACCCTGGATGGCGGCGTGTGGTGGGAAGACCATGACGACAAGCCCGAGCAACTGGTTGACTGGCTGCGTCGTCCGTGGACTCCGGCCTCCGGCGTCAAGGCCGCCCATCCGAACGCCCGCTTCACCACTCCGGCTGGTCAGTGCCCGGTCATCGCCCCGGAATGGGAAGACCCCAAGGGCGTGCCAATCAGCGCGTTCCTCTTTGGCGGCCGCCGCAAGACCGTGGTGCCGCTGGTGAACGAGGCCCTGGACTGGGAACATGGCGTGTTCCTGGGAGCGACGATGGCGTCGGAAACGACGGCGGCGAACCTCGCCGAAGTCGGCAAACTGCGTTTCGATCCCTTTGCCATGCTGCCTTTCTGCGGCTACCACATGGGCGAGTACTTCAAGCATTGGCTCAAGATCGGCAAAAAGGCCGGCGCCAAGCTGCCCAAGATTTTCTACGTCAACTGGTTCCGTCGCGGCGAAGATGGCCATTTCCTGTGGCCTGGATTCGGCGACAACAGCCGCGTGCTGGAATGGGTGTTCAACCGCTGCAATGACAACGCCGCCGCCCGCAAGACTCCGATTGGATATCTCCCGGCCGAAGGCGCATTGAACGTCGAAGGCCTGAAGATTTCGGCGACCGACCTCAAGGATTTGCTGGAAGTCGACGTGCAGGGATGGAAAGACGTTGTGCCGCAAATCGAAGAGCATTTCGCCAAGTTCGGCGATCGCTTGCCCAAGGAAATGACGCAGCAGCTGGAGGCCCTCAAGGCCAGACTGGGCTGAAAAAGAATGCCGCAGCAGGCATCCTGAAGCTTGAAAAAATCACGGCCGCCAGGCGAACATCGCGCCTGGCGGCCGTGGACTTTTTGGGCCGGAACAGGGGAGCCAGCCCAGAGGCTCTTCTGGGATTTGTTTTATTTGTGGATGAAAAAATGAGGTTCTGTTTTAGAACCTCATTTTTCGTTGTGTGCTTGATAGCAGGCTAATTATTCTGGCAAACGTAACGGCCAAGCTTGGCTTGGCTCAATTTTCAGGTTTGAGCCGGGCCGACCGATTGTAGAAGACAGCTCGTTGGTCACATGCCCATCGGCAGCCAATACATTGGCTCTTCCATGGTGATGGTAACCGGTGCGGCTTCGATAGCCGCCGATACTTTCATAGCCAAAGTAAAAATCCTGCCCGCCGGCCTGGGAATAGAAATCTGCTGCTATGGAAACCCTGGCTGGTTCCGGTTCCCTGCTGATAAGAAAGAGTCCGTAGGCTCTGCCCGAATTATAATACTGCCCCAAACCGCGGTCAAATATATAGCTGCGGTTGGTTTTTTGGCACCACCAGTAAGGATACCAGCTGCCCGCCAAAGGCGTGGTCGAACTCTCCCTGGTTGTATCGGACGGACAGTCCCAAACACGGATGTCAGCGATATAGTTTTCATTCAGAAGCGGGCGCCAGGGGCTGAAGCTGGACGAATTGGCAAGACCTGCTGGAAAAACATCCATGTAATCGTCCATGTACATTATTACCGACAATCCGATATCCTTCAGATTGGCGGTGCATTTTATCATTTGCGCCTTGGCTCTGGCTTTGCTCAAGGCCGGCAGCAGCATGGCTGCCAGAATGGCAATGATGGCGATGACAACCAGCAGTTCAATCAGCGTGAAATGTCTTTTTTTCATGTGTCTTCGGTTCACACTCCTTGCTCACCTGTTCCAGTAGCCGAATGCCTCCCAGAGCACGTGCACTGCGTAAACGGGAGAGTCCGTGCTTGGCGGCGGCCAGGCGCTGTCAAAGGGCTTGAGGCTGCCAGACACCGTCTTCCAGCTTTCTACGTGTCCATCTGCATAGGCGACGTTGGCTTTGCCATTGTGGCTGCCGCGCATGGCGTACCATATATAGTTGAGGACATACGGGCTGCCGCCTCCCCCGCCCTGCTCTGAGACCACCATGCACTGGCTGGGGCGCTTAATGTCGGAAAATGGCCGGCCTTTGTGAAACATTTCGTTGGCCGGGTAGTTGCCCATGGTATTGGACATCGTGGGGCCGCGCGGCATGCCGTAGTTGACCAGGTAGTTGTTCCAGGTAGTGGCCGGACACATAAACGGCTTGATATCGCCGACATAGTGACAAATCACTGCTGCCCAGCCGACAAAGTAGGTGCTGGCCCACGAGCCGCTCCCTAACAGAAATTTTGGTTCGGCTGGCCACGGCGGCGTGGTATCGTCCAGATAGGGCATGTACGTGCCCGGGAACCAGTCCTCGTTGTCTTGCGTGTACATGACTTGGGCCAGGCCGAGTTGCTTTAAGTTGTTGACGCACGAAATGTCGCGCGCCTTGTCCCGTGCTTTGCTCAAGGCCGGCAGCAGC
>JAAZKI010000358.1 GCA_012799905.1 Lentisphaerota bacterium
ATGTAAGCAGGCTAAAGCCTGCGGGACATACAGCAAACTAAAGTTTGAACTACATGCTCCGGCAAGCGAGGCACATACGGCAAGAGGAAGATTGAACTACATGCGAGATACGTGAGATATGTAAGCAGGCTAAAGCCTGCGGGACATACAGCAAACTAAAGTTTGAACTACGTACAGCAAACTAAAGTTTGAACTACATGCTCCGGCAAGCGAGCGCGCAACTCAAAATTTCTCTCATTAACAAAAAAATAACAAAAAACCGTATTTTTTCGAAAAAAAATACTTTTACCGCTTGACCGATAGCATTTCAGGGGTATTTTAGGTGCAAATAGGATGAAAAAGGTGAGTTTAGATGAGCTTAGGGGCATTTAGGGGAATTTTTCAGAGTCCATCCAAGCATGAATTCCTCAGACAGCAATCAGGAAAGAGCCTTTCTTGGCATGAGCACGTGCGCGGTTGATGCGCAGCGTCGCGTTGTCATGCCTAAGACTTGGCGTCTCCATACCGATACGGAGAGCACCAAGTTCTACCTGATTCCTGATGGCTCGTCCAGCATCCAGATCATCACGCTTGAAGATTACCGCCTCCTTTCGCATCAAATCCGTTATACTCCGCCGGCTTCCGCCGAGGAAGCCAATCTCCGTTCCAGCATAGCTATCTATTCCCAGGAAATCCAGTTAGACAAGCAGGGCCGCTTCGCTATCAGCCCAGAGCTGATGCAATATGCCGGCCTGTCCGACAAGGTCGTCTTTGTCGGCGCTTTCATCTATGGACGCATCTTCTCCCCCGAAAATTGGGAAAGGAACCAAGCCCCAGCCCAGGAAAGCGTCGATTACATGATGCAATTGCGGGCCGGCAAGCTGCCATCTAAGCCAGAGCCAGCCAGCCCAACGCCAACCTCCTGAAAACAACACTAACGCCTTTTCCTTATACTATAGCACAACACTTTCAACCGACGACCGCCACGATGACATTCCTCCACCAATCTGTTTTCCTGGACCAGGCCGCGGAGATTCTCTGTGCAGCGTCGGGAAGACGTTTTGTGGACGCGACCCTGGGCGGCGGTGGGCACGCCGAAGCTATCCTCACCCGCCGGCAGGACGCCGAGCTGCTCGGCATTGACCGCGATCCAAACGCGATCAACGCCGCCAGCCAGCGTTTGGCCTCCTTTAGCAACCGCACGCACCTCTGTCATGACCGCTTTTCCAACCTCGAAGCCTGCGTTGCCAGCATCGGCTGGCAGACCATTGACGGCGTCCTGCTCGACCTCGGCGTCTCCTCGCCGCAGCTTGACACTCCGGAGCGCGGCTTTTCTTTCCGTTTTGACGGCCCCCTCGACATGCGCATGGACCCATCTGCGCAGACTGACACGGCCGCCGACCTCCTTAACAACCTCTCAGAAACAGAATTGGCAGATATCTTCTTCAACTATGGCGAAGAGCGCCTATCGCGCCGCATCGCCCGAGCCATCGTCGCTCGACGTCAGGAAAAACCGTGGCAAGGGACGTCTGAACTCGCCCAGTTGCTGGAGAAAATCGTTGGCTACAAACATCAACATGGGCTCCATCCCGCCACCCGCTGCTTCCAAGCCCTTCGCATCGCCGTCAACCATGAACTAGATGAACTTGAAAATACCCTCCCAGTCGCCGCCAGGCTGCTGAATCCACAAGGACGCATCGCCGTCATCTCCTTTCATTCTCTTGAAGACAGACTCGTCAAAAACTTCTTCCGTCACGAAAGCGCATCCTGCGTCTGCCCTCCTGGGTTGCCGGTCTGCGTCTGTGACAAAACTGCCACCCTGACCATTTTGACACGCAAGGCCCTGCGGCCCACAACTGCGGAAACCCAGGCCAACCCCCGCGCTTCCTGCGCCAAACTGCGCGCCGCCAGTAAAAACTAAAATCATATAACGCCGGCAACTTTCAACTTAATAAGGCAAGCCACATGACCACTTTCAACCCAGCTTTCTCCCCCACCGCAACTGCCTACCGCCCTCATGCCGGCCGTGACCGTTCCCAGCCGTCACTCATGTCTCGACTGCTTTTTATAATTTTAATCGTTGTTGGCATCGTCGGCATTGCCGTGACTTACGTACGCATCAACGAAAAGCGCACCAACCTCCTCGAATCAATTGACAGCCTGGAAAACACTATTGCCATCCGCAACAAGGAACTCAACAACCTGCGGGTTACAGCCGAATGTCATAAAGGCCGTTGTGTCCTCATGCAGGCGCAGGCCCTGGGCTTGCAGCCGCCAGAACTCGGCCAAGTCATCCGCTTGCATCGCAGCGAACCACCCGCCAGCAATCCCTGGGAACACGAAACCGCCGTAGCCGGCGTTAACCTTGGCATCCGTCCCGCCAGCATCACCCCATAACCTAACGTTAGGCGCAACACCATGTCTCCTGCCAGTGAACAACCGAAACAGCAGCCGCTCTGGTCGCGTCTTCGGGCCAGCACCGCCCGTTGCGCCCAGGCGCTGAGCCAAGCCCTGCCCGCACCGGTCGTCCGAACCGGCCGCTCGCTCGGCCAACGCCTGCTGCGGTTCTGGCGGATGTTCACCCCAGACGGCGAACAACTCGCCAAAAACCAGAACCTGGACGAATCAACAAACTTCGCGCCGCTAGTACGCTATGTGTGCTTGGCAATAGTGTTCGCGCTGTTGTTCATCGGCCTGGCGCACCATATCTATAACCTCCAGATCACGAGGCATCAAGAACTCTCCCTGGAAGCCCAGAAACTCTACACTCGCATGGCGGTGCAACAAGCCCAACGCGGCAAAATCTATGATTTGGCCGGCAATCTCCTTGCTGGCAATATCGCCATCCAAAATGTCTATGCCGAACCAAAACGATTCAGCAAGAAAAATTATCACGCCATCACCAAACTCTTGGCCGACACTTTGCAGCTTGACTACAACGAGCTCGACCGGCGCTTCCAGTCGATTCAGAAGCACGAACACCTCAAGGTCTGCATCAAGGATTTCGTCGACCTCCAGGCTGCCCACCACATTGTCAATGCCGCCCTGCCCGGCGTCACCATCGAATACTCCCAGAAAGCCTCTGGCCTGTTCAAAGTGATTTTCCGGCCCACCCAAGCCGGCCGCCATCGGCAAGACGTGGTCAACATCCTGGCTCGCATCCTTGATCTGACTGCTGAAGACATTGACAATCAAATCCTGCGCGCCTTCAACCGGCCCTCGGAAATCGTCGTCAAACGCCATGTCGACTACAGCGTCGCCCATCAACTCAAGACCATCGCTGAAAAAAAGCGGTACCGGGGCATCCGCATTGAGGAAGGATACCTGCGCAACTACCCACATGACCGCCAACTTGCCAACCTGATCGGCTTTTTGGACCATGACGGCAAGGGCGTCAGCGGCATAGAGGCCCTCTTCGATGCCCAGATGCAGCCAACACCCGGCACAATCCAGTTTGAACGGGACGGCCGCAACCGGATGATTCCGCAAAGCGTCACCACCATGTCGGAGCCGGAGAATGGCACAGATGTTTATCTGACCATCACTCTGCCCATTCAACAGATTGTGGAAGAGGAGCTGCAACAGATGGTGGCGACCCACAAGCCGAAAAGAGCCTATGCGATCATGATGAATCCGAAAACCGGCGCCATCATGGCCCTGGCGCAATACCCCTCTTTCAACCCCAATGACCGGTCTACCATGACCAACGGGGCGATTATCCAGCCACATGCCTTCCTGATGGGATTCGAACCCGGCTCCATCATGAAAGGCATCAGCATCGCCGCGGTCATGGAACAACGGCCTATCGAGCTAGGTGACGTTTTCTATTGTGAACGGGGCGCTTGGCGCTATGGGGGCAGAACCCTGCATGACAGCAGCGGCAGCCGTTTTGAAGACCTGACCGTCTTGGAAATCGTCAAAAAATCAAGCAATATAGGAACTGCGAAGATCGCCCTTGAGACCGAGGAAAAAGACTTTTATCAGCACCTGCTGGACTTTGGCTTTGGCCGCCGGACTGGCGTCGGCTTCATTCCTGCCAGGGGCGAGCCTGTGTTTTTCCGCAATGAATCGCACGGCCGTCTGCCTGGGATTGAACGCTGGAGCAAGGTTTCCATCACCCGGATTCCGATCGGTCAAGGCATCCTCTGCACCCCCATGCAAATGGTGCAAGCTTATGGCGCCTTGGCGAATCATGGCATCATGATGCAGCCCTACATTGTCGCCAAGACCGTCACCGGGGACGTCAGCCGCTTTTCCTCTCCGCAAGTCAAAGGTCAGCCCATCCAACCGGAAACAGCCCGGAAAATAACACTGGCCTTGAAGGAGGTCACCACCAAGGGCGGCACCGGCACCAGGGCCGCTGTGCCGGGCTTTGAAGTGGCCGGAAAAACCGGCACTGCTCAGAAATGGATCAGCGACCCCAGCCTCAAAGCCAAAGGATACTACTCGCACCGGGAATACGTCTCCTCGTTCATCGGCTATGTTCCTGCTGATAACCCTGAATTCGTCCTTCTGGTGACTGCTGATACGCCATCGGCCGGCTCGCACTACGGGGGCACTGTCGCCGGGCCCGTCTTTTCCAAGATCGCGGAACGCACCCTCCGTTTCCTCCAAATAGCGCCGACAATTGACACTTTGGCGCCGCCAGCCCTGACCACGTCGGCCGGCACAGCCATCATCAACCCATGATTCCACTGGGTAGAATACCGTCCACAACCTATTTTTTAACCACGAAAAACACGAAAAGGCACGAAATTTTTGTCTTAGGGTTGCGGTTGTAACCACTGAACACACGGAATACACGGAAGTTTTATTTTTGTGTAAAATCTTGTTGATGAGCGCTTGCTGTACTGACTTCCGGCTGCCGTGTGTAGACCTAGCGGCCCGAAGGGCAAGCAACATAGAAGCCCAGGGTGAGCGTAGCGAAGCCCTGGGGTGAGATGGAATATAATTGGGAGCCCTGAAAGGGAGACACATAAGCGCTGATTTGCCGAAAATCTTTCCCCAAAAACAGGATTTTGGCTGTAAGTAGTACAGGCTACGGATAGTTTTTCCCTCCGGGCGGCGGGAGTCGTCACACTATACAGATAGGAGACACTGAGCAGTAGCGTTCAGGAAAACACTGCGGGAACGGCACCAATTTGCCGGAACAACATGATCCCTTTTTCAGTGCCTCCTGTCACGTATGGGTGACGACCCCCCGCCTGGCGCCTGGGTGCGCGCCAAATCTGCTGCCGTAAACGGCTAAAGAGACAGCCAGCCCGACAACCTTGTCAGGCAATGGCGCGTACAGGTAGCTTCCATCGTCTTTTCCCCTGCCAATCACGCCGCTTCACTGTCACCACGCCCTAACGCCATGACTACACTCCCCTCTTCCCGTCCGCTGGCCGAATATCGTCAGGCTTTGACGTGCTGCCTGCTTGAGTCGGACAGCTGCTCTGACGCTGTCGCCATCACCGGCGCGACCGCTGATTCCCGCGCTGTCAAGCCCGGCTACCTCTTTTGCGCCATCCGCGGCGCCAAGCTTGACGGCCACGACTTCATCCCCCAGGCCCTGGCTGCCGGCGCTGCCGCCCTGGTCGTGGAAAGACCGGTTCCCGGGCTTCCCGCTGGCCAGCCACAACTCCTGGTGCGGGATGCGTATCATGCCGCTGCCCTGGTCGCCGAAGTGGCAGCCGGGCATCCGGCTCGGGATTTACGCCTGGCAGCCATCACCGGCACCAACGGCAAAACCACCTCGGCGTATCTGCTGAGAGCTATTTTCAAGGCGGCTGGCAGCTGTCCGGGCATGATCGGCACTGTCGAATATGACCTTGGCGACGGTTGTCCGCTTCCGGCTGATCGCACTACTCCGACGCCATTTCAGCTCCAAGAGCTGTTTGCGCGCTTGCGCCAGACTGCTGCCGAACCGGTCATCCTGGAAGCGTCCAGCCATGCCCTGGCGCAAAAACGCCTTGGAACAGCGCGCTGCCAAGGTGCCATCTTCACTAACCTGACCAGGGATCACCTGGACTATCATCACGACTTTGAATCATATTATCAGGCCAAAAAAAGCCTGTTCACGGATGTCTGCCTCCCCCTGGCGCACCGGGTTGTCAACCTTGACGATCCGTATGGACGCCGTTTGGCGACTGAACTGACGACGGCGGGCCTGCCGGTCACAGGCTTCGCTCGGAAAAGCGGAGCGACGGCTCAAGTGACTGTTGACGACATCGTTGCCAGCGCCGAAGGCAGCGAGTTCACTCTCCACTTCATTGATCAGGGAGAAAACCTGCGCCTGCGCACGCCCCTGCCCGGCCCGTATAACATCGCCAATGCCGCTGGCGTCGCCACCCTGGCTCGCCTCTGGGGTCTGACCCCGCAAACTATCACATCCGCCCTGGCAAACTGCCAAGGCGCTCCAGGACGCCTGCAAAAAGTCTCGTCGCCCGGACTGCCTTTCCAGGTGCTGGTTGACTACGCCCATACTGACGACGCCCTGGACAACGCGCTTACGGCTCTCCGACACCTCGCGCCTTCTCAGCTGATTGCCGTATTCGGCTGCGGCGGCGACCGCGACCGCAGCAAACGGCCGCTGATGGCGCGAGCCGCCGCCAAAAATGCCGACCTGGTAGTCGTTACCAGCGACAACCCGCGTACAGAAAAGCCGGAAGACATCATCGACGAAATTCTCACCGGTCTTCCAGCCGGTGCGGCTCACGTCGCCATCGCTGATCGCCGCCAGGCCATCCGCCATGCGCTGACCGCTGCAAAGCCAGGTGCAATCGTGCTGATCGCCGGCAAAGGCCACGAGGACTACCAGGAAATCAACGGCGTCAAACACCCGTTCAACGATGCCGACGTCGCCTCGGAAATCATCCAAGAACTCTTTCCCGCGAGGTGACAAAGACGCAATGCCCTACCGCCCTGCCCCATACGTACTGCGTACGTAATTCAACCCTCAGGTTGCAGTAGGTAGTCAAAGCTTACAGGATTCCGGACCATCTTCCTTTTCACCCAGAGCGGCGCGTCCCTTAGCAAGGGACGCGCCGCTTTGCTTAGGGGCGAGGGGCGAGGGGCGAGGGGCGGAATGCTGAATGCTGAATGTTGAATGCTGGGTGCTGAATGCTGAATGTTGAGTGCGGAATGCTGGGTGCGGAATGCTGGGTGCGGAGTGCTGGGTGCGGAGTGCTGGGTGCTGGGTGCGGAGTGCGGAATGCTGGATACTGAGGCGCATTTCATAATTCATAATTCGTTAGGGGCGAGGGGCGAGGGGCGGAATGCTGAATGCTGAATGCTGAATGCTGGGTGCTGAATGCTGAATGCTGGGTGCTGACTGCTAAATGTTGGATGCTGAGGCGCATTTCATAATTCATAATTCATAATTCATAATTCATAATTCGTTAGGGGCGAGGGGCGGTCACTTGTGCCCAAGACACCAAGACCGCCACTTCAAACCGTCAAAATCGCGTCATTTTTCGCTGCAGGCGGCAAATAGCCTAAATACGCAAAACAAACGGTAAAATATGCGACGCATTTGATTTTATTCACGGTAATTTAAAAATAGTAACCGAAGTAAATTTTTGGTCGCGTCCTGAAGTTGGGACCTAGGGTAAGAGCTTAATCTTCCGTTAGACCTGCAGTTTTTGTTTTGCTGTTACAGAAACTTTTTTTTGTGCGAATGGCCAATGGGTTGGCTTTAGTCTCG
>JAAZKI010000484.1 GCA_012799905.1 Lentisphaerota bacterium
AGGACTACGTGGTCACACTGCGGAAGAAGCCCGAAGTCACCTTGGAGGTCGTCAGCTTCGGCGGCGTGGACGGCTATGTCGTGCCGACGGCACTGCCGCATATCGATGTGTTCTTCAGCGACGGCATCCGCCTCAGTACGTTCACTGCTGCGGACGTGACTTTGCGTCGGCAGGGGCAGCTGGTCAGCCAGCAGGAACTGGGGAGTCTGACCTTTGAGAAAGTGGCCGAGGATGACGCCAACGAAATCTACCAGTACCGCATCGGCAACTTGGGCGCATTGACCATGGAGGACGGCTTCTACGTCCTGACCGTCCAGGCCGCCGGCATTACTAACCGGCAGGGCGCTGCCGGACAGGTCGGCAAGCAGGTGATGTGGGTGAAGAGCACGGCCGCGTATGGCGGCGTCAGCATCGCCCGCATGGAGAAAGTCGTTGTCGACGGCATGCAGGAAGGCGAATACCAGGTGGATATCGACTTCAACGGCGCGGTGGAGGCAGCCAGCGTGAGCCGGAATGGGCTGACCCTCACCCGTGACGGCCAGAACGTCCCGCTCGGCGAGGACGTCGTCGTCAGCGTCGGCGAATTGCCCGGTCAATTCAGCTTCGCCGGGATTGACGCCTACACCCAAGGCGATGGCGTTTATCGGCTGCGCTTTGACGCCGCCGCCTCCGGAATCATCGACCAGGGCGGCAATGCCAGCGCCGCCACCAAGGAAATCACCTGGACGATTGACACCACCCCGCCTGGACACGTCGACGGATTGCACATCGAGCTCGATGACGGCATTGCAGATGACGACGGCGTGACCTGGGGCCGCAAGAAGACCGTTGTGGGCGTCCTGCCCGAAGGCGGCCTGAAAGTGGAAATCCTTTACCGGATGACCGGCGCCACTGTCAGCGCCCCGCTGACCAGCCGGCAATTCGCTGCTGGCGAGACGGCGATGAACATCCCAATCACCCTGCCGGTCGATGGCGCCATCACCCTGACCGTACGAATGACGGACGCTGCCGGCAACAGCACGGATGACAGCCTGAATATCTTCCTTGATACGATTCCGCTGTCAGCGCAGTTTGCCGATTTGCCGGACGTGTCTCCGGCCGTGACTCGCCTGCTGTTCAGCGCACCGCTCCTGGATGCCGACCAAATCCGGGCTGGCCTGAGCCTGACGGTCAACGGCAGTGCGGCGGGCGTGGACTTGTCCGGCCTGAACATCACTCCGGTTCCTGGCAGTGACCGCGAATATCTGCTTGAGGGCCTGAACGACTGCACCAGGGTTTCCGGGATGCATCTGCTGCAACTTAACCTGAGTGTGTTAAAGAAGAAGACCTCCGGCTTGCCAGGCGTTGGCACGTGCAGCGCTGCCTGGAAGATGCTGTATCCGCTCACCCCGGAAGAGAAGTTGGCTCTGGCCCAGGCGGTCAACAGCGGCTGGACTGACTTTGACAGCGCTGGCGACGCTTATTGGGTGGTGGATGAACAGGTCAGCGCCGATGCGCCAGACGCTGATCCGCGTCAGTCCGTGCGTTCAGGCGCGGTCGGCAATGGCGAAGCCAGCGTCCTGAGCCTGGTCGTGCCCGGCCCGGGCGTTTTGAGCTTCAGCTGGAGAGTGTCATCAGCCGCAGGCAGCGATATGCTCGCCTTTGCGATCAACGGCACGGTGCAGCAGGCCATCAGCGGCGTGAGCGACGACTGGGAGGTCGTGGAAATGCCGATCACCGGCATCGGCGACCAGATTCTGACCTGGACGTATTCCCGCGGCCACGTCGCGCCAGCCGGAGAGAATTGCGGCTGGGTTGACCTGGTGTCCTACCGGAAATACTATGATGTGAAGTTCACCGCCGCCAATCGGGTCTATGACGGAACCACGGTGGCTGGACGCACCGGCGAATTGGTCGGACAGGGACAGGTGGAGGGACATGAGGTGGGAGTCACCGATGCGAATGGCGCGTATGCCTTCGCAACGCCGCATCAGGGACAACGCAAGCCAGTGACCTTGACCGGAGCCGAGCTGACCGGCGCAGACGCGGATTTGTACCTGCTCCGCGTGGCGACCGGCCAGGCGGACATCACGCCCAAGGCGATTACAGTCGGCTTCACGGCGGACGAAAAGGTCTATGACGGTGGCACGGCCGCGACCGTCCGTGACTTCGTCTTCCCGGGTATTATCGACGGCGACGCCCTGGAGGTGACGGCCACGGCGCACTTCGCAGACAGCAAGGTCGGCGAGTGGGTCGTGACCATCGATGATGGCTTCACCATCACCGGCAATGACGATGGCAACTACGCTATCAACTTTGCCGATGATGTGACAGCTTCCATCGCGCCCAAGTCGATGACGGTGGGCTTCACGGCGGACGACAAGGTCTATGATGGCGGCACTGCTGCTGCGGTTCGTGACTTTGTCTTCCCTGGCATCGTTGCCGGCGACGCCCTGGAGGTGACTGCCACAGCGCAATTCGCCGATAGCAAGGCCGGCGCCTGGGGCGTGACCATTGACGATGGCTTCACCGTGACCGGCAATGATGATGGCAACTACGCCATCGACTTTGCCGACAATGTGACGGCTTCCATCACGCCTAAGGCGATTACGGTGGGCTTCACGGCAGATGACAAGGTCTATGACGGCAACGTCGTTGCGACGGTGCGCGACTTTGTCTTCCCCGGCATCATCGACGGCGACGCCCTGGCAGTGGCGGCCGCCACCGCGAGCTTCGCTAAAGCCAAGGTCGGCGCCTGGGGCGTGACCATTGATGATGGCTTCACCATCACCGGCAATGACGACGGCAATTACGCAATTGCTTTTGCCCCGGTGCAGGCTTCCATCACAGCCAAGGCGATTACAGTCGGCTTCACAGCGGAGGACAAAGTCTATGACGGCAACGTCGTTGCGACCGTCCGTGACTTCGTCTTCCCGGGTATTATCGACGGCGACGCCCTGGAGGTGACTGCCACGGCGCACTTCGCTGACAGCAAGGTCGGCGAGTGGGTCGTGACCATTGATGATGGCTTCACCGTGATCGGCAATGACGATGGCAATTACGCAATCAACTTTGCCGATAATGTGACGGCTTTCATCACGGCCAAGGCGATTACGTTCCGCTTCACCGCGGAGGACAAGGAGTACGACGGCAACGCTGTTGCGACGGTGCGTGACTTTGACTTCCCTGGTGTTGTCGACGGCGACGTCCTGGGGGTGGAGAACGTTACGGCAAACTTCGCTGGCAGCAAGGTCGGCGAATGGGTCGTGACCATTGATGATGGCTTCGCCGTAACCGGCAATGACGATGGCAACTACAACCTGACGCCTGCTGCTGACATCAAAGCCAAAATTACGCCAAAGCTGATTACGGTCGGCTTTACAGCGGAGGACAAGGTCTATGACGGCAACGCTGTTGCGACGGTCCATGACTTCGTCTTCCCTGGCGTCCTTGAAGGCGACGCCCTGGCCATGGCGGCCGCCACCGCGAGCTTCGCTGAAAGCAAGGTCGGCAAGTGGGCCGTGACCATTGACGATGGCTTCACCGTGACCGGCAATGACGACGGCAACTACGCAATTGCTTTTGCCCCGGTGCAGGCTGCCATCGCCCCCAAGGCGATTACGGTGGGCTTCACAGCTGATGATAAGGTCTACGACGGCGGCACAGCCGCGACGGTGCGCGACTTTGTCTTCCCTGATCTCATTGGAGACGATACCCTGGCAATGGCGGCCGCCACGGCGCAATTCGCTGAAGCCAGGGTCGGCGAGTGGGCTGTGACCATTGATGATGGCTTCACCGTGACCGGCAATGACGATGGCAACTACGCAATCAACTTTGCCGATGATGTGACGGCTTTTATCACACCTAAGTCGAT
>JAAZKI010000264.1 GCA_012799905.1 Lentisphaerota bacterium
GGCGAGGGGCTTTTTTAGGGGCGAGGGGCTTTTTTAGGGGCGAGGGGCGAGGGGCGAGGGGTGAGAATGCTGAATGCTGAATGTTGAATACTGAGGCGCATTTGTCATTCATAATTCATAATTCATAATTCATAATTCGTTAGGGGCGAAGGGCGCTGCTGGCGTCAGCCGGCGTTGGGTGAAGTTTGCTGGCTGTAGTGATTTTCTGGCGACATAGCCGGTAGCGATGCCCGGAAGCAGGCGCCGCCGCCAGGGAGGTTCTCCCAAGTGATGTTGCCACCGTGCCGTTCCATGATCTTGTGGGCAATGTGCAGGCCGAGGCCGCTGCCATGTTGCTTGGTGCTGACAAAGGGCGAGAAGATGTCCTCGGAAGCGTTGGCATGAACCCCGGCGCCTTGGTCGGTCACCGTGAACTCGAACGCATCGGCCGTCTGCTTGACCTCAAGGGTGACGACGCCGCCGGGAGGGGACGCGTCTAAAGCGTTGAGCAGGAGGTTGAGGAGAACCTGGCGCAACTCAGCCCCCGAACAAGGTGCCAGCGCGGTCGATGGCAAGGGCAGGCCGATGATTTTCAGGCTGATGTTGGCATGATGGCATTGCCCAGCCAGAAGTAGCTCCAGACCAGCGATGGCGTCGTTGACAGCGCTGGAGTCAGGCTCAGGGGAAGCGTCGGTCGCCGCCATCCCGCTCAGGCGGTCGAGGTATAAGTCAACTCGGTCGATTTCCTGGATGATGAGAGCGAGGCTCTCGTCGTCCAAGCCGCGTTCCCGCAGTTCCTCGGCAAGAACCTGCGCATTCATTTTGATGCCGCTGAGCGGATTGCGCAATTCATGCACGACGCTGGCGGAAAGCTTGCCGGCTAAAGCGATGTTTTCAGCGCGGGACAGTCTTTGGTTTGCTTGTTCCAGGCGGGTGAGCAGGCGCTGATAAGCAGCGGCGAGCCAAATTCCGGCGATGGCGGCGATGATTCCAGCAGCAGCGCTGACAGCGGCAATGCCGAAAGTCTGATTCTGGAGAGCGCCGCGCAGGCGCGTTTTTGGCAGCAAGAGCCAGAGTTGACGGGTAGCGTCTGTCTGGCCTAAAGGGGCGGCATGGACGCGATAGGTGACGTCACCCAGGGTCAGTGTTGCTGGGGTTGTCGCCAGGTGAGCTGTGGTTTCCGGGTCGAGTGGACTAAGGGTGCTGTTGAGGACAGCGTCGCCTTCAGTGATGATGATTTCGCAATCGGAAATTTGTTTGAGTTGGGCGAGGAGTTTGTCCGAAGGCGGCAGATGGAGTTCGCTGACGATGCGAGCGAGGCTGGCGCTGCTGGATTGGAGGAGGCGATTTTCCAGGGCGGTGCGCGCCATCCACAGGCCTAGGCCGCCGGCCATGGCAGCGGCGCCAGCGACCAGCAGGGCGATGGTCGCCAGCAGCCGTCGCCGCAGTTGGCGCTGGTCAGGATGATGCCGAGAGGTAATGGGCATGGTGTGACCCATGACAGCCAGGGGTAAGGATGGAACAAGGCGGCAAGAGGCATCGCCTCGCGCGCGCGTGTCAAAATTTGGGAGGGTGGCCCCCCTTGGGTGGGTGGGGTCTGATTTCTAAGCCCGCAGGAAAAATAGGCTGTTACATGCCCTTTTTCAAACGGTTTTCAGAAGAATCATAGTTATTTTGTGCTTGAGTAGGATTTTGGAGGCACGCTGGCATCATGCTACTATCGGCCAACTTCTTGTTTTTTGTGAAAGATTTTCCGGAAAACTAATCGCCAAGCCGTTCCTCAGTCCACCCCAGGTTCCGCTTCGCTTCACCCGGGGTTATTCCCAGTGCCGCCTCTACGAGGCTCAGGCTTGGGGGGGGACTTCACCCCCAGGTTCCGCTTCGCTTCACCTGGGGTTACTCATGGTGCCACCTCTACGAGGTTGGGGGTGGCCCTCAGGTCATTCTCGCCAAGCGGGAGGCGACTTGAAGTGTTTCTCCACGCCATCCGGCTGTTCAGGCTAAATAGTCAAAAAAACGATAGGCCAAATCGCGAATCCGCATGCAATCCTATCCCGACGAACAACAACCATAGACAAAAATTTCCGTGTATTCCGCGTGTTCAGTGGTTACAAAAACAACCCTATAAAAAATCAGTGTTCATCTGTGTCCATCCGTGGTTAAAAATAGGCTGTGGACGGCTAGTCCACCCTAAGCTTTCCATGACTTTTGATTCAGTCTCAAGACCCGGAACTCAGAGTATCAATCGGTGCCTGACTTGACCACACTCAGTTCCCCTCATTGTCCAGGGTATCTAAAATTCCTCTGATGTAGCCGATTGCAAACAGATTTCCCTGCATTGTATAGCCGAATTTTTCATTGCTTTCTCCCGCCATGGTCGGCGTATGGTCTGGGCGAATCAGGCAATCCGGGGCGTATTGCCTGGTGAGCCGAAGAAGCTCCGCCATATCGGTCGGGCCGTTGTCGTGAAACGTTTCTCGGAAACATTCCCGCGTGCCAGTCACATCCCGGAAATGCAGAAAGAAAATCCGTTTTCCGAATTCAGAAATCAGTTTGAAAACATCTTCGCCCATTGTGCGAAAAGTCGCCTGGCAGAAGGTGATTCCGTGACTTGGACTGCTGCTCAGATTCATCGCTTTCCGGTACGCGTCTGCGCTTGTCAGAATCCGCGAATATCCGAGAAGCGGCGACACCGGCGGATCATCGGGATGCAGACCGAGCTTGACGCCCGCTTCCTCTGCCGCAGGAAGCACAGCACGCAGGAAATATTCGTAATTCTTCCATACTTGCTCTTCTGAAATTTTCAGTTCAACGTCATTGTCGATTTCCCTGATATCAAAGCCGCTGGTCAGGGCACCGCCGCGTTCTTTCAGGTCATTGCGGGAGCGATACCAACCGATTCCGACCATGAAATTGTAACAGAGCAACTTCAGCCCGAGGCGGCCCATGTTGAGCAGCATCTTCCGGTATTTTTCCAGGTCTTCATCTCGACCAGGAAGGCCCATCTTGATCCGCGTCATGTCGAATTCGTCACCCTCAAGGGCATAAAGTTCAAATCCTGCCTCCGAAAAACGGTCACGCACGGTTTTCAGTGCATTGAAATCAGACGGATCAGCCAGGCCGCTCAATTCAGGCGCGGCTTTCGTAACAGCGTATTTCACCCCGAGTTGAGACGCCAGCGTCCACTGCAAATCCGGTTTCACCGGAAGCATAAGTCCTAGTTTCATGGTCAGAACCCTGTACAACTATCGGTTAACTTACCTCGCCCCTAACGAATTGTGAATTGTGAATTGTGAATTATGAATTATGAAATGCGCCTCAACATTCAGCATTCAGCATTCAGCATTCAGCATTCAGCATTCAGCATTCTCGCCCCTCGCCCCTAACGAATTGTGAATTGTGAATTGTGAATTATGAATTATGAAATGCGCCTCAACATTCAGCATTCAGCATTCAGCATTCAACATTCAACA
>JAAZKI010000160.1 GCA_012799905.1 Lentisphaerota bacterium
CCCTCGCCCCTCGCCCCTAATTCTCGCCCCTCGCCCCTCGCCCCTCGCCCCTTGTTTGGCGTGTATTGTTTGTCATTTATTGACAGTTTTTTTGGGTTTAAAAAACGACAGCGCCGGCCAGGGATAGGTCTGGCCGGCGCTGGGAATGGGAAAAATTGTTGTCTGCGGCGGGATTTGGGCTTTATTGGATGAGGGTTGCCATGTTGGTGCCGACGACGTGATAGTACTGTTGATAGTAGTTGGAGCGGAGTGCGCCGGAGTTGGCGCTTTCGACATGCATGTCCCCCATGAGCAGGTTGGCCTGTCCACCATGGCGTGCATGGACGCGGCAGTTGGTGCTGGTGGCGCCCTGCTTAGGCACGAACCAGTTGAATTGCAGCCAGGAGGTCGCAGTCGGATTGCGGTTGACCGAGTCAGCGAAGATGATGGCGCCGCTGGGGGAGTCCATTAGCAGCAGTTCGATGCAGGTGGCGTCATTCCAGCCCTTGCCGCCGCGAAGACCTGCGCCTCTGCCGCCGACACCGCCTTTGTTGTAGTAGCAGTCGTTGTTATAGCCGTAGGTGCTGTAGTCGCTGATGCTGTTGAGGCTGTACGGTTCCCAGGACGGGCAGACCAGAAAGCCGTTGCCGCTGTTCCTCAGGTTGGTAATGTTGGTGGCACGGGTGGAGCTGATTGCGTTGACCGGCGCGAAATAGCCAATGTAACTCATGAACGTGGGCCACTGGATGTTGAGATTGTACTCCGGAACACGGTTGCGCTGCGCCAGCGGCAGACGCTCCTCGTTGTCGTTGCCGTAAATCGCCATGTATAGCCCAAGTTGCTTTAAGTTGTTGATGCATTGCACGGCACGAGCCTTGTCACGAGCCTTCGTAAGAGCCGGCAGCAACATCGCAGCCAAAATCGCAATAATCGCAATCACAACCAATAACTCAATCAAGGTGAATGAACAAAGGCTGGTGAATTTTTTCATGGCAATCTCCCTGGAAGGTGGTGAAATGGAGACAAAAAAGCATCCCTAGCGATATGTCAGATGATGTCAGGATGAGGGCAAAAAAAAAGAGCACTGACATGTTATTGACTATATTATAACACGGCGCTCACGGGAAATCAACTTCTTTTTGACAAAAAGTCTAAGCGGGTTATGCATGCGCAAAATGTGGCAATGAGCGCACGTAGTCCTGGCTTCGGGCTACCGTGTCTTTGCTCCTCCGTCCATTAGCGTCCACTTCAGTCCACGTCCATTGCCACTAAAGTCCACTTCTGTCCACAGTCCATCGTCTACTAACGTCCATAAAAGTCCACTAGCGTCCATTGTCCATTGTCCACTAACCCGCTTTACTCCAGGTGGTTCGACGCTGCTTATTCAGAGGTTTTTCAGGTTAAGGACATCTTGCATATCGTAGAGTCCTGGCTTGGCAGTAGCGAGGAATTTGATGGCTCTGATCGCGCCCTTGGCAAAGGTTTCCCGGCTGGAGGCTTTGTGGGTCAGTTCAATGCGTTCCCCCTCCGCCGCAAAGATGACCGTATGGTCGCCGACGACATCGCCGCCGCGCAGGGCATGCATGCCGATTTCGTTTTTGGGGCGGGGGCCGATCATGCCGACGCGGCCGTGATGGGTGTTCTTCTGATAGCTGAGACCGCGCGCCTGAGCCAGGATTTCGCCGAGGCGGACAGCGGTTCCGGACGGGGCGTCCTGCTTTTTGTTGTGGTGCATTTCTACCACTTCGATGTCATAGTCGACGCCGAGCAGCGGGGTGACTTTAGCGCACAGAGCGAACAGCAGGTTGACGCCGACGCTCATGTTCGGAGCGAAGACGATTTTAGCGCCGTTGGCGGCAAGGGCGCGCAGTTGCGCCTTGTCATCATCGTTCAGGCCAGTGGTGCCGATGGCATGGGCGACGCCGCGGGCGGCCGCCTTAGCAGCGATTTGCCGAGTGGCGGTCGGGGTGGTAAAATCAATGATGGCGTCGGCGTTGGGCAGGGCCGCGTCCAGGTCAGAGGTGATGACGACGCCGCACGGCTTGAGTCCGGCCACGGTGGCGGCGTCCTGGCCGAGCAGCGGGCAGGTGTCGGTTTCAATGGCGGCAACCAAGGTGAGTTCACGGTCGTTGAAAACTTGCTGGACAAGCATCCGACCCATGCGGCCGGCAGCGCCTTGGATAATGACTCTGAGCATAATGCGATCTCCTGACAAGAGGGGCTTTTTTTAGGGGCGAGGGGCGAGGGGCTTTTTTTTAGGGGCGAGGGGCGAGGGGCGAGGGGCGAG
>JAAZKI010000481.1 GCA_012799905.1 Lentisphaerota bacterium
GGCGAGGGGCGAATGCTGAATGCTGAATGTTGAATGTTGAATGCTGAATACTGAGGCGCATTCCATAATTCATAATTCATAATTCATAATTCGTTAGGGGCGAGGGGCGAGAGTGAGCTTGGACTACGCTGTCCACCATGTCCACAGCATCCACATCTCTTTGCGCCGTAGTCGCTTAACCATGCTTAACCCATGCTTTAGCCTGGGGGGCATGCCCCAAAACTGGCGCTTTGCAGAGGCGCTACAGAAGACTGCACCATTGCTGAGCAGCAATCATGCGAATTTTATCCATGTCAAAGACAGCTTTTTCCATACATCGCGGTTTGCACACTGCAATTTCATCTATATTGTAGTAATAACGGAGCAAATGACTGTTCCGGGCCTCCATCCCATCCACGTTAATTTTAAACAGGAGACCAAGACCATGATGCTTCAACATGAAATCACCGAGGCTCTTTCCCACCGTCCAACCAAAGTTTGGAGCGGCGAGCCGCTTCTTGGGAGCAGCTACGGCCAGGAAGAAATCGACGCTGCTGTGAATTGCATTCGCGAGTCCATGGACCCGACCGTCGGGTTCGGCTTCTCCGCCCCGCCCATTCCTGACTTTGAGCAGGCCTTTGCCAAGTACTGCGGCGCCAAGTACGCCACTGCGGTCAACAGCTGCGGTCCTGCCATTGACATCATCATGCGTTACCTGAAGCTCCAGCCCGGCGACGAGGTGATTGTGCCGTCCTGCAACTACGTGGCCTCTCCCCTTTCCGTGTACGGCCATGGCGGCCAGGTGATCTGGGGTGATGTCCTGCCTGACACCCTCCAGCTTGACCCCGAAGACGTGGAGCGCAAGATGTCGCCTCGAACCAGGGCCATCTTCCCGGTGCACATGAACGGCCTGGCCGCTCCGATTGACGATTACATCGCCATCGCCGAAAAGCACCCCCACCCGGTGCACGGACCAGCCAAAGTCATCAGCGACGCTGCCCGCGCCTGCGGCGGCGGCTACAAAGGCAACAAAATCGGCAAGGCCGGCTGGGCAACCGTCTTTTCGTTCCATACCATGAAAAACATGACGACGCTGGGCGAAGGCGGCATGATTACCACTGATGACCCCGACTTGGACAAGTTCGCACACTCCGTCCGCATGTACGGCATCGACATTAATGCCTGGGGCACTTCCAACGTGATGACCAAGGTACAGGCCGCCGTCGGACTGGTTCAGCTCAGCAAGCTGGACAGCTTTATCGACGGTCGTCGGCGCATCGCCCATGCCCGCAACCGTATGCTGGCAGACGTTCCCGGACTGATTCTGCCGGTCGAGCCGGCCGACTGCTACCACAGCTACTACCTGTACACCTGCCGCGTCAAGGATGAATGGGCCGGCGCCAAGCGTGACGAGCTGATGGCCACCCTGGATAAAGAATTCGGCTTCCGCTGCGTCATCGCCAACCCGCCCGTCTACGCCGGCCGCAAACAGCTGGCCGAACACACGCGCGGCCAATCCAACCCGGTGACCGAACACCTGGCCAAGACCATCTTCTGCGTGCCGCTCCATCCCGACATGCCGGAAGCTGACAACAAGTACATCTGCGCTGCTATCATCACCGCAATGTCAAGGCTGTAAGCTCCAAATCGCAACCGCTTGGGCGCCGTCAGCAGATACCTGCAACGGCGCCTTTTTTTTAGGGGCGAATGCTGAATGCTGAATGCTGAATGCTGAATGCTGAGGCGCATTTCATAA
>JAAZKI010000353.1 GCA_012799905.1 Lentisphaerota bacterium
GCTGGAAATGGGAAAGAGCTTCGACGCGCAGAAAATCCCCTGGATGGGTAATCGACGGCTCACGTTTTCCGGCGCGACAATTTCATGAATTTAGGGTTAATTTAGAACTGTGAAAATCGGTGATAATTTAAGGAAAATGACAAGAGACTAACCCATATTTAATAGAGTAACATCGATTTAGAACCTCGTTCGAGTAGAAAAATAATAAGGGGTAGAGGACAGAAAATTGTAGACATGAGTGGACTTTAATGGACTTTAGTAGACGAATGGGCTGTGGACAGGAGTGGACAAAAGCGGACAATGGGCCTGAATATCAGCGCACAGCAGTGGACTGCAAAGTGAAAGATACGGGCTATTTTGCTTTCAGTTCCAAGACGATTATGTTTCACTTTTTCAGGGCTGCAACATCCGGCAAACGGAAGCTCGAACGACGTAAGCCATGGCTACTATTCGAGTAATCGGTCACCGATTGATAACGGTCATCCCGATAGCATGTTTTCAACGCTTCTGCAGCTCCGCGTCGGTGAACGCGAGAGCCATGGCGGACAACGTAATCCAAGCTCAACTCGCCCCTCGCCCCTCGCCCCTCGCCCCTTTCCTGACTCCGCTGTGCGTCAAAACCTCGAGTATCAATAAGTGACCGATTACCTATTCGATGAGCCGCCGCGACCTTATGGCTCGCAAAAACGCCTTCTGGCATTACGTTAGGGTAGCGGCCTACTCTTGCAGCGCCTTTTCAAACCATGCTATTTTTTAACTAGGGAGAGCAGATTGTGAAAGACATCTTGACCGTCACCGGCACTGGCGATTCGCTTTTCACAGCAGAATTTCCGGACGAATACTCCAGCCTCATGCAACCAGTGGCTGGTCTCATTAAAAGCTGCGACGTGCGGATGACGAACCTGGAAACCAACCTCTCGGATTTCCAGCACTTCGCTTCCGCCTACAGCGGCGGCACCTGGATCAATACCCCGACCGCATGCTTCGAACACCTGCTGCGATTCGGCTTCAACTACTTCGGAACCGCCAACAACCACGTGATGGACTACAGCTACGGCGGACTGCTCTCGACTATATACACCTTGGACAAGCACCAGGTCGCCCACTCCGGCAGCGGCCGTTCCCTGGACGAAGCCGAGGCTCCCGCCATACTGGAGGCCAACGGCGCAAAAGTCGCTATCTTTGCCGTGGATTGCTCCTTTAAGGACGCCTCCCGGGCTGGCCGCGCCACTCATCACATACCGGCCAGGCCAGGCGTCAACTATCTCCGGCACGAGAGGCTTTACAAAGTCAGCCCCGAAGAAATGGCGTTTCTCAAGCAGCTGGCAGTGAAAACTAAAATCAACTTTACGCGTCAGATGAGCATTGACACCGGCTTCCTGACTCCGGACCCGGAGGGCATCTTTGTCATGGGCGACCAAAAATACACCTGCGACCCCAATGCCAAGGAGACTGTCTGCAACCAGAAGGACAAGGAGCGGCTTCTCGGTCTCATCCGCCAAGCCAAAGCTGATTGCGACTATGTCTTCCTGCTCATTCACTGCCACGACAACGACGGCGTCAAGCACAGCAATCCAGCCGACTATCTGCGGGAATTCGCCTATGCCAGCATTGACGCCGGCGTATCAGCCATCTTTGGCGGCGGCTGCCATGAGCTGCGGCCGCGGGAATTCTACCGCGACTGCCCAATCTACTATTCCCTCGGTGACTTCATCTACCAGGGCCTCACCGTGAAACACCTGCCAGCCGATTTCATGGAAAAATACGACACCGACATTTTCGCCACTGCGCCAGAAGCACTGCTCGCCCGCTCCCGGGGAAATAAAGTCGGCCTGCACATGCACAAAGAAAATTACCAGTCCATTTTGCCCAAGCTCACCTTCCGGAACGGAAAATTGGATGACTGCCAAGAAGTGCCGCTCTATCTGACCTTTGACCGCAAAGACGAAATGAATGGTCTGCCGCAAATCGCCACCGGAGCAGAAAAAGAGGAAATCGAACACATCTGGAAGACGCTTAACAGCTAATTTAAACTTTAGTGGACAGTGGCTGCCGCATCGTACGCAGCTCAAGCTTCAGCATGCAGTATGTACCTCGCTTGCAGGAGCATGTAGTTCAAACTTTAGTTTGCTGTACGTAGTTCAAGCTTCAGCTTGCCGTAGGTAGTTCAAACTTTAGTTTGCCGTACGTAGTTCAAGCTTCAGTTTGCAGTAGGTACCTCGCTTGCAGGAGCATGTAGTTCAAACTTTAGTTTGCTGTACGTAGTTCAAGCTTCAGCTTGCCGTAGGTAGTTCAAACTTTAGTTTGCTGTACGTAGTTCCCATCCCAAAAGGATTTTTCTCAAAACGGCGCTGGCACGGGCGCGATGACCACTTCGGTCTGGGTTTCATTGCCGGAATAGAAGGTGCAAAAATGCGTCCCTCCGCGGGCAAAAGCATTGACATTGCCGGCATGGTAGTCATCCGCACTGCCGACAGCGACAATCTCAGGCGCTGGCCATGCAAGCGGATTGCCCCACACCGCTGACAACGGCGCGACGCGGCGCTTCAGGACGCCCGCACTGCGCTGAAAATAGTAGTTGCTCAGCAGGCCGCTCTCGGCATCCCAAAGCAGGCTCGGAGTCGATTCCCGCACATCCCCGATATTCGTCCGCATCTTTTTCCAAGTTTTACCGCCATCGGATGATTCCAATTGGAACTGACAGCCTTGCTTAGCGGGGTCGCTGGTCTTTTCCACGCGGGTAATCGCGAGGACTCGTCCATCGCCCAGGTAAACGCCGGATTGTTCAGTTGGCCAATCGCTTTTTTGCAGGCCTGCTTCGACGACTTTTTGCTTCCAGGTCAAGCCATTGTCTGCGCTGGTGAGTGTTCCCCAGGAGTTTTCCGGCTCCTCGCGATACCGCCCAGCGAACCAGAATGACATCAGTCCGACTCCTGGCACGCTGAAGACGTCTGTGATCTGCATCGGCATTGGTTCTGGTTGCAGGGAGGCGATTTTGGAGAAGCTCACGCCGTCTGTTGAGCGATAGAGGTCATGGCGCCAGGCGTCTCCGACGCAGCGCACCCAGAGCAGCATAGCGCCGTCTGCGTCAAGTCCTTTGCCGATAGCGCTTTCGCCGGCTTCCGGCGTATTCACGACCATTGTTTCGTCGGTCCAGGACTGGCCATTGTCAAGGGATGTGCGGGCATAGACGCCCCGGCATCTTTCCGCGATGCTGTGCTTTTCGCCGCGGCTGTAGGCGCAGACAAGCTTGTTATTTCCCAGCCCTTGCACAAACGGCCAGGAATTATATCCTGGCGCATTTTGCACAACCAGTGGAGGCGGCAATTCCGGGATGCTGCTCATAATGATTCTCATCTCCTGGCCGACAACGGCAAAAAAACTGTGCTTTTCAAATGGACTCAGTTGCGGGGCGTGCATTAAATCTACCCTTTTATTGTGAAAATGCCATGCGCCGCCCTTCTCGTATCAAGGCAAAATCCAGGCTCTCGGCCCTCGAACCATGACGGGGAATAGTCAAGCACAGCCAGACCCACATCCGAGCGGCAAATCTATTTGCGTGCAGTCGGCTTTTTTTATCGACCTGTTGCATTATCTTTTATGCTGAAAACAAAGCCTTTGACGACGATGCAGTCCAGCCGTCCCGAAAAGCGACCTGGCTGCCAAATCATCCCTACCCACCCAAGCCAGCACACAACCACCAGGGAACAACATCATGAGAACAGAAGAAGAATATACTGATGTACTGCAAAATCTCGAATTCTTGGTCGTGCAGTTCTATCAAGACCACCCTGACCTTACCGACTATGCTGTCCAAAGAGTCTATGAAGCCTTGATTGACTTCTACAAAGCTGAGAACGCAGGACGAGAACCTAAGCCAACAAGCCTGAGTTCAGATGAAGAGGAATTGCTGGAATCGCTCAAAGAAATCTGCGAATGGCGATGCGGACGCGGCCCCTCGCCGTTTAAAAATCACGACGATGACGACGACTGGGATGACGACGATGACGATGACGATGACGACTGGGACATCTGGGACGACGACGATGATGATGACGATGATGACGATGATGACGACGATGACGACGACGAAATAGGCGAAGAAGCACGTAAGGCAATTGAGGAATTTAAAAAAATTGAGGAAGTAGGCGCAATAGCGGCATTGCTCAAAGAAGCCTGCAAACGGCAATACAAACGAGCTCGCCGCAGGAAACTCCAGGAAGGCGAAAATTGGACCGAGGAAGACGAAAAAAATCTGGAGGGACTAGAAATCTTAATAGGGGGCGAACTGGATGAAGACGAACTGAAAAACGAAGAAGACCTGAAAGACGACGAAGACAAAGGCATCAAAGAGGGAATGGAGGAATTGACCAAAAAACTCAAAGAACGGCATCCCGAACTCTTTGCCCAATCAAATGAGCAAGATGACGAAGACGATTGGGAGGATGACGACGAAGAAGACTGGGACATCTGGGACGACGACGGCGAGGAGGAAGAGGAGGAAGAGGAGGAGCGCAGCGCCGACGAAGATTGGGACGACGACGCCGAGGAGGAAGAGGAGGAAGAGGAGGAGCGCAGCGACGACGATGCCGACGATGCCGACGATGCCGACGACGACTGGGACGATGACGACGACGATTGGGATGACGACGAGGACGACATCATTCCCAGCACCACTGAAGAAATTCTTGTCTGCTTGAAGCGTTTGCTGAAGTCGTCGCAGACCTGGACCAAGCGCGCCGGCCGGCAAGGCTACCTGCAATATATTGAGCAGTTCCTTTCTTAAGCGGGCTACTGTGCGAAGTTTTGTGATAGAAAGTAAGATTTGCCATAAGTCACGGAGCGACAAGAGCCCCAACGGGCGAGACATAAGTATGGGACATACAGCAAGCTGAAGCGGTTGCGCTTCAGCTTTTTCGGCGGTATAGTTATGTAAAATCAGCTTATTCTTCCGTATTGACTGCACTCACGGCTACATTACCCAGGAGGCGAAAGATGACGCGGAAATTCTTGTTGCTGGCACTAACCGGGACATTTCTATTGGGGATGCGGCTGTCGGCTGCGTCAACGAAAATCCTTCAACAAGGGCTGGTTTATCCCTGTACGCGCGCCTCTGGCGCCATCGTCATTGACGGAGACCTGGGCGACGCGGCCTGGAATGCAGCGCCGCTGGTCAGCGGCTTCCGTGACAGCGGCAAAGAAATCATCTTCCCTGAGCCAATGGCCATGCAGCTGCTCTGGGATGACCAGAATATCTACCTCGCTGTCACCTGCTATGAATCAAAAATGGAAAGTCTGGTCACCAACGTGACCGAGCATGACGGGCCAGTCTGGGACGACGACTGCATCGAAATCTTCTTTGACCCGCTGCATATCCATGCCGATTGCTACCAGCTGATAGTGAATGCCAAAGGCGTTCGTTTTGACAGCTGGAAGGGCGACCGACTCTGGAGCAAGCCGTGGACCGCCAAGACAAAACTCTATGACGATCGCTGGACCGTCGAAGCGGCTATCCCCCTTGCCACCCTCGGCGTAGAAAAAATCGCACCGGCGGACTTCTGGGGTTTCAACCTCTGCCGCGAGCGCCTGGCCAGCGGCAGCCGCGAGCTGGCCAACTGGGCTGACGTGCAGCGAAACTTCAATACTCCAGAGCTGTTCGGACACTTGCTTTTCGTGCCGGCCAGCTGGCAGCCGGCGCCAGCCGCCCTGGCCAAGATCGCTGCCCAAGCCGCCGGCGCCGTCAACAACCTCCTCTATGCCCCGAACGGCATCTGGACCATCACGCCGGACGGCAAAGGGCAATTCGCTTCCTACCTGGACCAAGTGCGCGGCCTCTTCCAGGCTGCACCGCCAAAAGCGCAAGAATTGCGGCAAGTCTTCGCCGCCAATCCAAAACTCCCGTACGCCAATGACTTTGCCAAGCTGGACAAGGAATTCGCCGACTGGCAGAAACAGGCCGCTGCCAAGAATCAACTTGACGGCGTCTTCCTCTCCAAGGCTATCCTGTTCAACGAATTGTTCCGAAACCAGCTCAACACCTACTACTGGGAAGTCAAACTGGCGCAGCTCAACCTGGAGATGCCGTAATATATCTATAGCACGCCCCACGTCATTCAGATATCCCGAAACCAAGGAGATGGCAGAGATGAAAAAACAACCCGCTTTGTCTTGGTGGTCGATTCGGAAACTAACGCACGGCCTAGCCCTGCTGCTGACAGCCTTGATGCCGCTGGCCCAGGCGGCAACAACGCCGGAGGAAGTGGAAGAAGACCAAAGCCTACAATCGGCCCTCGTCACCCCGCACTGTCCCTGGGGCAAAAACTACCAGGGCGGCAAGGTCAAGGCACTGTTCATCGTCGAACCGGGACGCTACGGCGGCGACTGGGTCATGCCCGGCATCCGCTTGCGTGAACCGGTCGAACTGATCCAACGCTTTGACATTGAGGGCGACGCCTTCTTCTATCACCCAACCAGCAAATTCCTCGGTGTGGAAATCGGCGAACAACGGGCTCGACGCCTGCTGGAAAACCAGTACGACGTCTATGTGCTGGCCAATGCGAGCCTGAAAACCCTGCCCGCAGAAATGCAGTTCAAGATCATGGAGAAAGTCGCCCGCGGCGCTGGCCTGCTGACCGTCGGCAAGAAGGCCGATGACTTCATGGTGCCCAAACGGCGGCTGGCTGAACTGCCCGCTTGGCTGAACGACGCCATCCCCAATGTAAGCGCCGACAAAAAACCCGGCGTCCCGTTTGAAGCCTATAACCTCGGCAAAGGCCGCGGCGTCTTTGTCAATTACTATACCTTGGCGCTCAGCGCCCATGACTCGTTCAGTCGGGAAGGACTACGCGAATACGATTACCAGATGATGCGCCTGGGACGCGCCCTGCATTGGGCTGCCCAGCGCGAAGGCAGAGTCGCCATCAAACCGCTGAAGACAAGCATGGTCGACGGCGTGCCCTGCGTTGAAGTCGCCTTCACTACTGCCGGCGACGCCCTGGATGTAGAAATCGCGGCGGAATGGCATCGCTGCGCTGATGATTGGCGCGCCAGCGCAAAGCCGGTCAAGTGCAAGGTCAGCGCCGATAATTCAACAGTGACATTCGCCTGCCCGACAACGGTTCCAGCCGGAAAGGACAACTTACCGCGGGTGCAGGCCGGCCGCTATATGCTCGGGCTCATCGTCCGCAGCAAGCACGGCGTGGAAGCGTACGGCGCCATCAATGTGACGGTCGAATCGCCAATCGGCCTGGATGGCCTGACCCTGGACAAGACCTGGACCGAGGCCGGCGGCAACGTCAAGGCCACGGCAAAGCTGCGCGGCGACATTCCGCCCAACAGCGTCTTGCGCTGGGAAGTCCTGGACACTTGGGGCCGCATCCTCTTCCAACGTGAAGGCGCCCTCACCGCCCCCGAGCCTGCCTGCGTCTTTACCACCAGCGAATTCTGCTCCATAGAGATGCGCTTCCGGGCGACGATGGTCGTCAACGGCCGCGACCTCGACTGCGCCGAAGCCATCTTCACCGTCCCCAAGCGCAATCGCAATCAATTCAATTTCCTGCAATGGGACACCCCCGAGGGCATCATCGGCTGGTATGGCTGGAAGCAGCTGCGCCAAGCCGGCCAGGGCCTCTGCCTGCACTCCAGTTTCGGCAAATCCCGGCATCACGCTCTCCTCGCCGCCAGCGACATCCCCATTGTCCCCTACAGCACCCGCATTCTGGACCCGAAGGACGAAAACGGCTACATGAAGGTCGGCAACAAAACAGTCTGCTGGAATGATGAAGAGAAAATCATGGAGCACGTGAACACTGTCGTCACCAACCAGACCGCCTTCCGCCAGCAGGGGGTATTCTGCTATTCCCTCGGCGACGAAGGCGTCACTGCCGGCTGCTGCGTCCATCCGGAATGTATCAAAGCATACCAGAAATACCTGGAGCGCCAATACGGCACCATCGCCCGTCTCAATGACTCATGGGGCGAAAAATACGCTTCCTTTGCGGAAGTAGCCCTGCTTGACCCGAAGGACAACATGGAAAGCCAGGCCGTCGCCGCCGGCAAATTCGCCCGCTGGTATGACCGCCAGGCCTTTGCCCGCTGGAACCTGATGAACTTGTCGGGCCGCTTTGTCAAGGCCTACAAGGAGCTCGACCCCCTGGCCGTGACCGGCTTCGAAGGCACCGGCGGCTTTGGCGATGACATCAATAACATCATCAGCATCAACACGTTCTATTCGCCCTACCCCAGCATCGGCGATGATATCCTGCGTTCTATTGCCGACCGCTCCCTGATCCGCGCCAACTGGATGGGCTATTCCAAAACCGGCGACGCCCTGTCCGACGCAGCCTGGCGCATGGTGATGAAAGAGATGGACAGCATCTGGTACTGGATGTGGAGCGGCGCCGGCAGCTACCGCGGCTATCTGACGCCGACGCTTGACTTCTATGACTGCACTGCCGACCTGACCCGGGAAATGAAGCCGGTGCGCGAAGGCCTCGGCGACCTGCTGCTGAAACTGAAGCCGCGCCACAGCAGAATCGCCATCTACTACTCAGTGCCGTCAGCCATAACCGGCAGCTTTGAAAACGGCGCCAGCTTCCTGAGGCCGAAACAAGCGCATGAGTTCATGGCTCAATTCATCTACGACCTCGGACTGGACTTCCGCTACCTGACCCCGGAAAGCCTGCGCAAAGGCGAATTGAACCTGGACGAATTCACCGTCCTGCTGCTGCCTATGACGCAGGCACTCGGCGACGACGACGTCAAGGCCATCAAGAACTTTGTCCACAATGGCGGCACGGTCATCGCCGACGTCCGACCTGGGCTGTATGACGATCATGGCAAGCCTGTCCCGGCCGGCTTGCTGGACGACTTGTTCGGCGTCAAGCGCGTGAACCGCGACGCTGCCACGATCACTGACCTGGACTGCGCGTACGGCACTATCAGCGAGGTGAAAATTGACGGCGGCATCGTCGCTGCCGGCGCAACCGCCGCTTTGACCGCAGGCGGCAAGCCAGCGCTCCTCAGTCACCAGGTCGGCAAAGGAACAGCGATTCTCCTGAACTTCCAATGCAACCAGAAGGTCGTTGATAAGGGCGAGGACGGCATTTACCGCCGGTTCCTGGACGATCTCCTGGCGTCGTGCGGCGTTGGCACGCCCTTCCGCGTCCGGCAGCCGGATGGCTTGCCGCTGCCCTTCACGGAAACGCGCGTCTGGGGCAATGGCGACAGCCAGGTCTTGGGCGTCTGGTGGCAGATGCGCTGTGCGTGGTTCAACCCCAAAAGCGGCACGTTGGCTGATCCGCCCCGGAAAGCAAAAATCACTTTGCCGGAAAAAATGTACGTCTATGACTTGCGCGCCGGCAAAAACCTCGGCCGGATTCAGGACTTCACGACAACGCTTCGCCAGGGTCGAGCCAACTTCTTCTTGATTCAGCCGTATCCTATCCGCGGCCTTGACGTCGAGGTGACTCCTGGCCTGCCTGGCGACTTCACCACTGCCAAGATTTCCGTGTCGCGGGCGCCGGACGCTGCTGCCCGCGTGGCTGTCCTGGTGGAAGTGATTGACCCGCAAGGCGAAAAGCCGGACTGGGGACGACGCGTCCTCATCCTGGAAAACGGCTGCGGCGAAGTGAGTTACCCGGTCGCCTTCAATACCGAGCCCGGCAAATGGACGGTCACAGCCAAAGAACTCTTCAGCGGCAAACAAGACCGCGCTTCCTGGCGGGTAAAGCAAGACTCAAGCAAAACGCCCGCCAACATGCCGCGTTATCGGGAAATTGAAACCAAAAAACACCGCTGAGGCGCACCGGCAAAGGAGTCACCATGAAACGACTTATTCTGTGGTTAACCTTGGTTTTTGCCTGGCCCTGCCTGGCTGACGGCGCCCCGCCGGTCTATTGCACCGACGCTGTCGCGCTGAAGCCGTATCAAATCAGGGGATCGCTGCCAGGCCATGAGCACCACCGGTGGCTGGAAAAAAACATCAAGCTGAACAGCGGAAAAACCAGCTACACGATTAGAAACTCTGCTTGCAACGACGAAGCCCATCCTGGCGTCAGCTACCATTACGAAGGCTACATCGGCATGCCTGCGCCCAGCAGCTGCAACTGGTATCATCGCGGCTTCATGTTCATCGCCATCAACGGCAAAGACCTCGGCTCCATCCCACTGGCTGACTTCTCCGTGCTGGAGAAATCGCCGCAAGCCTTGTGCCAGATGGTCTGGAACGCGCCGGAGGCGACTGTCTACGTCCGATTCATGCAGCTGCCCGGCGACGATATGCTGCGCTGCCGCCTGCATTGGACGCCGAAAGCCGAAAAAAAGGTAGAAGCCGTGCAGTTAAGGCTGGTCTGCTATCCGAGCTTTTTCACCAACAAGCCTGAGCATGGCCCTGACCGTATCGTGGTGACGCCGCGTCTGACCGCGCATCACCGTGACGCCACGGGCAAAATCCCGCTGCAACCGGCCGAAGACGCCTTTGTGTTCTACGCCGACACGGTTTACGACGTCGCCAACGGCAAAGGCGTCGGCCCCTGCGCAATGGTCTTTGCGTCCGAACAGCTGCTCAAAGGCGATGTCAGCCTGAGTTCCTACGCCATCACCACTAACCTGGACATGAATCCCGCCCTGGGCCGGGCTGACCTGCTGTTCTGGGATTTCAACAAGCAGACCAACGCCGACGCCCTGCAACGGCTGCAAGACAGCGCCGCCTGCCTGCGCGCCAACATGACGGCTCTCAGCTTCGAAGCGACGGCGCTCCAGAACTTCAATCCCGAGTTCTTCACCTGCGAACTGGGCAGCCTGATCGTCCGCGCCAAAGAGGACGGCGTGGCCAGACAGCCTAAGCTCACCCAAAGCCTGAAGCGCCTCATTGCGATAAAGCAGCGCGCCGATGCCGGCGACCCACTCGCCTGCGGTGACTTCGCCAGCGAATATGACGCCTTTATCCTGGACTTTACAAGGCTCAAAATCGAAGCACTGCTCAATTCGCCAGAATAAATTTTAGCCAAAAAGACGAACCGCCAAGGCGCCAAGGAAAGGAGGAAAAAACTTGGCGTCTTGGCGGTTCAGTAATTTTCAGCGTTGCCTGCACCGCCTGCAAGCTGTATCTGTGGCTGAATTTCAGATTTTCGGATTCAGGACAGTCACGCTGGAGCTTTCGCGCAGCGAGGCGACGTCATCGCGAAAAGTGGCCATATGCGGCGCTGCCAAATGGGCGGACAGGTGTTCAGGGCTTTCCCAGGCTTCCACAATCGTCAACGCCTGCGGATTGGCTGGTGTGCCAATGCCGATATTGGCGTCCTGGCAGACTTCATAGCGGATGCAGCCAGCTTCCGCGCGCACCACGGGGACAAGCCGAGTCAAAATCCCCAGCATCTTCTCCATCTGGCCTTTTTTGATTTCCATTCTGGCGATCACATGCACCATGGCAATTCTCCTCAATGACAAGACATAAAAACCGCAGCCGACCAATCGCGGCGGCCGCTCACGCACGAACACACCATTAACGTAATCAGCGAGACGACGTTTGCAATCCGCCCAGTCGGAAATGCCTTGAGCGACTATCCCCGTAATCGGTCACTCATTGATATTCGGAAATCCGACGAGCAGCGGTCTCAGGAAAGGGGCGAGGGGCGAGGGGCGAGGGGCGAGAGTGAGTTTGGATTACACTGTCCACCATGTCCACTCCTGTCCACGTCCACTCACCACTAAAGTCCA
>JAAZKI010000333.1 GCA_012799905.1 Lentisphaerota bacterium
GGAAAAAATGGTGCTTGGCCGCCAGGCGCGCCGCCCGTTGCAAATGGCTGATGGCACCGGCATGAAGTGCCATCGTCGGCATCTTACCGCTGTTTTTCCAGTAGTATTCACCAGCGACTTGGGATAGAATCCGGCAGAGGTGCTTTTCGCAGGCCGGGTCCAGGGCGACGGCGCTTGCCGCTGCACTTAACGCATCCCCTGGCAACGAGTGAGAAAGTGCAAACCAGGCTTCATAGATGAAGGCGCGCGCTTCGCCGGGTTTGTCTTCCGGCGCGATTTCTGGCGGATTATGCTGCAAAAATTTCTGCATATGCTGTTCCAGGTCGCAGTCGTGAGGGAACACGTAGTTTCCTTTCAGCAAAGCGGTTAGGCCATCTGGTGTGAAGTATTCCAGGCGCAGATGCAGGCCCTTTGGGTCTTGCAAGGCTGTCGGTTTAAGCAACAGCGCTCCGGCAAAAAGCTGGCTGGTCAGATCGCTGGTCTCGGCGCCTGGTTCGCTCAATAGCATCATCAGATGGCGTCGTTCCAGAAGCACCAGATCAGGCCGATTTCCCAGTTGGCGCGACAAAATATTTTCCAACTTCCGCGCCGTCTCCTCCTGCTTCGGGGAGAGATTGACCGGCGTCATGGGCAAGAGAGACAATTTGCGCAGCTGGTTGTTGACAAAACGCTCGCGTTTGACCAATGCCTGGCGGACGGCTTGGCTGACTTCTGTGGCAGTGTCGAGTTTATGACTGGCCAAACGCACCCCAGTGGTCGCATCAAAGGCTTGCAGCTCACTGCCTTGCAAGACGATAAAAAGCTCGACGTTTTGCATGAGCTGCAAGTCAGGCTGGAAATCACTCTGGTCCGCCAGTCTGGCTTCCGCCAGCAGTCGGTCGATTTCCGTGCGTTCCAGGCAGGCGATGTCATGATCGGCAGAAAGTTCAGCCAAGGCCAGGTCAGCCAGATTGCGCGACTCAGTATCCAGAGGACACAGCGCAATTCTGACCTGGCCGACCAGTTGGCCAGCCCAAAGCAGCAGACAAAGAAAGAGCCAGGTTTTGTTCATCTCAGCAACCTTTGTCCTGCCCACTAAAGCGCCCTGCCCGTGGGCGCCGACTTCGCGGTTTACTTAGACCCCATCCGAAAAGGATTTTTCAACCACGAACCACACGAAAAGACACGAAAATTTTTTATAGGATTGTTGCTCAGACGGATGGGATATGGTTCAAAAAGTAGCGCAACCGTCCCGGTTGTGATTGATGCTTACCCTCCCACGTTCGAATGCTCCCGTACGCAAGAGGCAGGATGCAGATCGGTCGGAGAAAAAAGACGGAAATAGGCGATAGAAATTCTGAATGTTACAATCTGCACACCATCCAACTCTAAAAAAGTTCGTGCCTTTTCGTGCCTTTTCGTGGTTAAAAACAATTTTGGACACCCTCTACTTAGATGTCCTCTTGCCAGCAGTCCTCCTCAGGCTGACAGGAAACGGGCCGCGATCAAGGCCACTGCTTTAGCCGTCTTGACCATGTCAGCCACAGCCACCCGCTCTGAGGCGGTGTGCCCCACGCCCAGCGTCCCGGTGCCAATTCCCACGGTGGGAATGCCAGCCCGCAGAAAATGCGCCATGTCGCTCCATCCTCCCAGTGTCTTGATGGTTGGCGCGGTGCCCGTAGCATCAAGATACGCGCTTTGGGCAAACGCGATAAAATCCGGGGCAACCGTCATGCTCGACGTGGCTGGCATGTCCTTCACCCAGGCGACAGTCGGCGGCAACTCCCGCAGCGTCTCCTCCTCTGCGGCCGCCTCGGCCAAACAGCGCACAAACAGCTCCCGCACCAGCACCCCGGAGTCAATCCCGTCGCGCTTCTTCGCAGCTCGCATGTCTTCCAATGACGTCTTGATATTGAAGGCCAGCAGCGCTGACGCCGGGACATTCGCCGGGTGGTCGCCGGCTTGAAACACCCCGAAATTAAACATACCGGGCCGATCGCCGCGTAACTTCCGAAAACGCTCCAGGGCTGGCAGAAGCTTAAAGGCCTGCTCAATCGCATTCAGGCCGCCATAAGCTGAGTGACCACTCCGCCCAGGAACAGTCACGCGAGCCGTTATGACGCCGTTGCAGCCGTTTTGCAGGCAATGGCAGTCGCCGTCAATCACCATCGCTGCATCCGGCTTTGGCAAATGCGCGATGCACGACAAGCTGCCGCGCCCTGCCCCGTCGCACTCTTCGTCAACCACGATGCAGCACGCCAATTTGCCGCGGAGCCCCTCTGGGTAGGCCAGCAGCATCTTCACTGCTTCGATCATGGCGGTGATGCCGCCCTTGTCATCAGTCGTGCCGCGGCCATGCACACAGCCGTCCCGCAATTCACCGGAAAAAGGGTCACCGTCGTATGCGTCAACCGCGACCGTGTCTATATGCGCATCCAGGAGGAAGGTCGGCCCTTGGCCGTCGCCAAACGCAAACTCAGCTACCACATTATGCCGCTTTTCCACCTGGCGGCCGCGCGGTGCTAAGACGTGGTAGCGGGTGAAGGCCTCGTCATCGCAGGGAATGCGCGACAAAGTCGCCCCCATCGCCTTGAACACCTCCTCAACAGCCAGAAGCCCAGCCCATTCGCCAGACGGCGCCTTGTCCCCAGAATAAGGACTCACGGTCGGAATCCGCACTAATCGCTGGCACAAGGAAATAATTCGACCCTCGTCAAGACCAGCCAACAAAACCTTCTCCTGAGCTGTCAACATCGCTGTCCCCTTTCAAAACTAGCTCTGTTTGCAACTGCCGGGCAAGATAAATGACTCTAAAAACCGACAGACGCAAATAAAATAGGCCCAACTGCGCTTTCTGGCGACCTCTGAGGTTGAAAATTCACAAAAAGGAGGTATTTTTTAGTTTGGACATTTTTAAAGTTTAATTTTTTCGTCATCCAACCATAACATCAGTTGCCAACAGGAAGTGTGCCACCATGGGTTCAGTCAAAAAGAAACGCCGCAAAAAAATCGCGAAGCATAAGCGCCGCAAACAGCTGAAGGCCCAGCGCCATAAGAAGAAATAATTTTTCTCCGCGGCGCATGTGAGCGGAGGCGTCATGAACCATTGTTGGGCATCATATTTCCTGGCGTTTGCGCCTGTTCTGATGTTACTGTGGGGAGGATGTCTTACCGCCAGCCGTACAGAGCTCAAACAGGGCGTTGTTCTTGATGAACGACGCCCTGTTGTGTTGTCGGCAAAAGAAGTCCTTAGCCAACAGGAGCTGGACGAAGCTACCGCGTGGGCCGAATACGCCAAGGGCAGCAGCCTGCTTATTGAAGAGAAGCCAGACTTTGACCAGGCAGCAGCGCATCTGACCAAGGCCCTGAGCCTATTACCTGACTCGCATTCGATCGCCACGGCGCTGATCGGCCCACGTCTCGCTGGCAAAGAAATGGAAAAAGCCGTCGCTGAACTGAAAATCGTCGCCGACGCTAACCCAACCGCCCCTATTCCGAATCTCCTGTATGCGGAATGTCTGGCCATGCTCAAACGTCAGGACGAAGCGATCGAGCATTTGCTCAAAACCATCGCCCTGACCAATTGGCAGGAACCGCAAATCGTCCAGACAGCAGCCCTGATGCTCAGTCGAGACAAAGACCCCAAGCGGACAGAAAAATTCTTCCGCCAGGCCTTTGCGCACCGTCATCTCCGCGATAACCATGTGCTGCAAACTATTGCCGCGTCGTTCTGGCTGGATGTGGCTGACTTCCGCCAGGCGCTCCTTGACCAAGAGCAGAAAAATTCCGAAGCTGCGAAGACGGCTGAGGTCGATGACGACGAAGCAGACAAAGCGGTAGAGGGCGACAAGGACAAAGCAGCCAAAGCAGCGGAGGACGGCAAAACAGCAGAAAAAGACAAAGCGGCCGAAGCAGCTGATGGCGACAAGGCAGCCAAAGCGGCCGAAGAATTTGCCTTGGCGTTTGCGTCGTATGACCCGGACGACTGCCGTGCTCGCGCCC
>JAAZKI010000209.1 GCA_012799905.1 Lentisphaerota bacterium
AAAATCCGTCCCCTTTGACTGGGTGCGTTCATTCAGTATTTTTGCCATGCCCCACTTCTGCCGCCATTCACGATTTGTTCTGCTGTCATGGTTGACAGCCTTTGCTTTTTTTCTCCCCTTGGCCCGGACTATAGCCGAGCCGGGGGTCAAAGTCGGCGTCTCATCCAATAATGTCTATCTGGGCGAAACCTTTGTCTTTCAGATTTCGGTCAGCGGCGATGACGAACCGGAGACGCCTGTCTTTCCCAAAACAGCAGATTTCCAGGTTGAATTCCTAGGGCCGCAGCGCAACAAGAGCTCCAGCTTCACCATCATCAACGGCCGCATGACCAACACATCGGTCAATGAAACCAAGCTCAACTACAACCTCACCGCCACTCGCACTGGCACGCTGAATATACCGTCCATACCGGTCAAGGTCGGTGGCCGCGTCTTCCGCACCCAGGCTATTCCCATTCATGTCATGGAACCGGAAAAAATGGACGACATGGCCCTTGAGGTCGCTGTCTCCAGTCCGGAATGTTATGTTGGACAGCCGGTTACCGTCACCTGGAAGTGGTTCATTGGCCGGCGTGTCCTGAACTACCGCTTTAATCTGCCGTTGCTGGCGGAAAAGAACTTCTCGTTCCCGGCGTATACCCCGGATATTGATCCGGCGCGCCGCCGCAACTACCAGAGAATCCCCCTTCCCAGCGGTGACGAACTGATTGGCGTCTTAGAGCAGGCCACCCGCAATGGCGTCCCAGTCACCTGCTTGACCTTCTCATTGCCAATGATTCCCATGCAGGCCGGCGCCTTCACCTTCCCGGTCTCCACGGTGACCTTTGCCATCGAAGACACAAACCGCGCACGACGCAGCCGCAGGCAATTCCCCTTCGATAGCTTTTTCGAACAAACCCCGACCCGGACGATGACCACTGCCGCCCCAGACCTCACACTGAACGTCAAAGACTTGCCCGCCGAAGGAAAACCGAAAAATTTTTCTGGCATAGTCGGTCCTTGTCGGGTTGAGGTCTCTGCTTCTCCCCGGCAGATCAGCGTTGGCGATCCCATTATTCTCACCGTTCAAGTCTCTGGCCCGGAATACCTGGACAACCTCCGCATCCCGGCTCTGTCTGAATGTCCGGAGTTGAGCCGTGATTTCCGCGTATCCGGGGAAGAGCCTGGCGTCGTGAAAAACAACCACAAGGTCTTTCAATGCACTTTGCGGGCTGTCGATGCGCAGGTCAAGGCGATTCCGGCCTTGCGCATTCCATTTTTCAATCCAACCAGCGGCTGTTATGAAGAAGCCCTCAGCGAGCCAATCGCCCTTGAAGTCGAGGAAGTCCACACTGTCACTGCCTTGGATGCTCAAGGCCTGCCAACAGCGTTCTCTTCAAACTCCGGCAGCAAACTGAAGACCGTCGCCGAGGGCATCGCCCATAACTACGGGGGTGACATCCTGCTGGTCGATCAGCGGGCCGGCTTGGCGACCTGGACTAAAACGCCGTGGAAAATCGCCTTCTGCCTGGCGTGGCCTTGTCTCTACCTGCTGGCTCTCGGCGCCGTCGCCTGGCATCGGCGCCGTGGCGCTGATCCGGGGGCAATTGCAGCGCAACGAGCCGCTGGCAAATGCCTGGCCGCACTCAAACGCATTCAGCCTGACGATGCCAACGGCCCAGATTTGACCCTGGCAGCCCTCACCGACTTCCTCGCTGCCAAACTCCGCCGGCCGCCGGCTGCCGCCCAGAGTTTCCAGGAAGTCAAAGCACCATTGGCCGATGCCGGAATTGAGCCGGCCGTGCTGGAACGGCTGGAAAAACTGTTCGCCGGCTGCGAGGCTTCCCGCTATGCTGGCGCCACCCCTGATGATTTGAAACAGATTCCCTTGGAGGCTGCTGCCATCGTCAAAACCATCAACCGAGCTTTTTGAACTACATGCGCTGCAAGCCGAAATCTCATCCTTTTCTCAATGTCATGGTATTCACTCGCCCTTCCTTGCCTGCCATGTTCTCAACCTCATTTCACTCTGCCATCCTGACCGCAGTCATGTTTTTTCTGACTGCGCTGAGCGCTTGCGCGCAGGACAAATCGACGCTC
>JAAZKI010000243.1 GCA_012799905.1 Lentisphaerota bacterium
ATGAAATGCGCCTCAGCATTCAGCATTCAACATTCAACATTCAGCATTCAGCCCCTCGCCCCTCGCCCCTCGCCCCTCGCCCCTAAACAAAGCCCCTCGCCCCTCGCCCAATTGCCTGTTCACGGTTTGCGCATCGTGCGTCACGATGCTAAATTTTGTTAGGTGTCTTCTCTCAATAGACAATATAATGCCAATCAAGAAGAGGTAATGTACAGTATGTCAGGAAAAGAGCTTTGCTTGTTGATGTTTTTGGCTGCCGGGAGCTGGAGCCTTGCCAATGCCCAAGAGTTGACCTTGAATGGTCGTCAAACGGATTTTCCTATTGAACGCGATAACCGGTCGTGGCGGTTCCAGTACCAGCGACAATTCCAGGATAAGGACGGATTTGATGCCTGGGGCGCTGAGCTTGATCTTGCTCGAAATGCCTGGAAGCAGCATCCACAGCATCCGCATATCCGTGGTTGCAATGGCGATATTAGGGTGAAGATACTCGCCCCAGGACAGGTGACCAAACTCTCGGCGCAGGCTCGCATCACTAATTATGCCGATAGCACCAGCCGTGTCATCGGCTTGAGCTATTCTCTGAATGGCTATGAATTCCAGCCCCTGGGCGAAGAGACCACCTTCACGGGCGCAGCGACTGTGGCCGGGGAGGCGATGCTGGCCAACCATCGCGGGCCGATCTGGCTGCGCCTGCAACGGCAGTATGAGAAGGATGACTCGAATGGCCGGTACGGGTACGTCCTGCTGTCTGACTTCTCCTTCCAGCTCACCGGCGAAATGCCGGCTGAGGCAACCACTGACGCAGCCGCGACCGCGCCGCCAGCGCTGACATACCGCTTGCAAGACTTTTTCCCCACTGGCGTATTCTGGCCTTGGGAGCGGACGCGTCCAAACGCCGAATATGCCGGCATGGAGCTGTGGGCGTTTGTGGAGCAGACCATGCAGACCTTGCGGGAGCATCATTGCAATACCCTCTGGTTTGTCAATATCGGCCCCGGCGAAGATGCCCGCCATATCCTGGCTCTGGCCGAAAAATACCAGCTGCGCGTCCTGCTTAATACCAGCATGCTGTCTTTTTTCTACGGCGGCATCGGTTCGTGGGAGGATGTCGACCGGCAGGCGCAGCGGACGGTCAACGACATTGGCGACTTCCCGGCGCTGTTGGGATACGTGCTCAAGGATGAACCGTTGCTCTGCTCCGTGGCCCAGCTCAGCCATTTCAGCCGCGTTATGAAAAAATACGACCCGCTCAAGCGCGACTCCGTGGCAGTGGTTATGAATCGCCAGACTCAGACCTATCTGGAGGACAGTGCCTTGCCAGTGATTTGCAGCGACATCTACTACTTTGGGCACGACCGCTCCACCAACATCCCGAATCCCGCCTCAGTGTCGCAGCGGGAATTCCGCCATGCCCTCAAGGGCATGAATGTCGTGGCCGCCCGTCATGGCAAACATTCCTGGCTGATGCCGCAGATGTTCGGCGATGTCTGGGGACGCCATTACCGGCGCGGCGACAAGATGGTGGTTGAGCCTGGCTCGTACCTGCATTGGCGTATGCCGACTGACGCGGAGACCCGCTGGCAAATCTGGGAAGGCCTGCGCCTTGGCAGCAAAGGCATGATCTTCTATGTGCTCTATCCGCCGATTCCGCTGTTCAAGCCCCCAGCCGAGGTCGCGCCTGACAGCCCCGAGGCAAAGCGCGTCGAACGTATGGACCGTGCGGCTGCGGCAGCTCGCTCTTGGAGAAGGCAGCCGCTGACTGAAACGGAAATCGAAATCGA
>JAAZKI010000492.1 GCA_012799905.1 Lentisphaerota bacterium
ATCGAACTAAGCGAAAAAGAAGACATCAAACGCCAGGAATTCGTCATGGCCGCAGACGAACTCTATGTCCAGGCCAGAGATGCCTTCGTCAAACGCAAGTACCCGGACGCGGCAGACAAATATGACCTCGCCACTCAAAAACTCGAAGAAGCCCTGAAACGCTGCGCCGAAGCAGGCCCCCATAGCGCCGAGGTGAAACGGCGCATGGAAGCCATCAAGCAGATGCAGTACCAGGTCTACAGCGAATGGTCAGACCAAATCGTCAAAGAAGCCAAAACCTCAGTTGATCCAGAACAGATCGACGTGGCCATCAACAAACTCCGCGAAGCCGCGAAATACTCTCCCGAAAAGAAAGACTCCATCGACAAGCTGATCCGGGAACTCACCAAGGACAGGGCTGATATCGAATTCCGTCAGGAGACTAAGGTCGACTCGGTCATCCATGGCGGCGCAGAAGCAGACTACGCCATCAAAGTCAAGCTGGAAAAAGGACGCGTCTTCCTGGAAAACCAACGCTATGCCGATGCCCGTGACGCCTTTGAATCCGTCCTGCTTGACGACCCCTACAACCTCACCGCTATCCGCAACCTGGCTCGGATTTCGGAAAATCTGAAAAAAATTGGCGACGAGCGCCTGGACGCTGTCCTGAAGGAACGCCTGGCCGAAATCAGGTGGAAGTGGGCTGAGCCTGTCACACCGTTGCTGGCCGGACCTGGCGCCGAACTCGGCGCCAAAGCCCTCAAGAAAACGGAAATGAGCCTGGGGCTGCGTAAGAAACTCGAAAACATCATCATTCCCGACATCAAGTTCCAGGATACCAGCCTGGTTGATGCGTTTACCAAACTGCGGCGCCTGAGCCTGGAGCTCGACCCAGAGGGCGAAGGCGTCAACTTCGTCTTGCAGCTGGAGCCGATCAACCAGGGCGCCGCAGCCCCGCCCGCCCAAGAGCAACCCGCTGGCGGAGACATGGGATTCGGCGGAGGTGACATGGGATTCGGCGGCGGCGACATGGGCGGAGGATTCGGAGGAGGAGGCGACCTCGGAGGAGGATTCGGAGGAGGCGACCTCGGAGGAGGATTCGGCGACTTTGGCATGGCGCCAGCCCCAGCAGCCCCAGTCACCACCGAAAGCCTGGCAGACAGAACCATCACCATGGAAATGAATAGCGCCAAGCTGGATGAAGTCCTTAACTACATCTGCCTGATCACTGGCGCTAAAATGAAAATCGACCGCAATGCAGTCATCATCAATCACCCGGCCAACCCGATGGATGAACTGGAAACACGGTTCTACAACGTCGAAGCAGGTGTCCTTGACACCAAGAGAACGCGCCGGAGAATGAGCAGACTGACCATCAGCGATGACGATGACGACGACGATGATGACGATGATGATGATGATGATGACGACGACGATGACCAAGGCGCTGGCGACAAATACTTTGTCGATGTCGAGACGTTCTTCCGTAATACCGGCGTGACCTTCCCGCTCGGTGCCCGCATCACCCACTACCCACGCCAAGGCAAGCTGATCGTCCACAACACCCCGGAAAACCACCTCAAGGTGGAAAAAGTCCTGCAAGAACTCAACATCACCCCGCCGCTGGTGACCATCGAAGCAAAAGTGGTGGAAATCGACCAGACCAACCTGAACACCCTCGGATTCGAGTGGTCGTTGCTGGCGGGCGGCGTAACCTACCGCACTGGCGACGGCGATAGGGGCCACTATCTGGGGAGCGAGCTTGGCGGCAATACCGGCATCGGCCGTAAAAATGACAATTTCCAAATGGGCATCGGCAAGGAATCGAAGTTAACGAGCGGCCTTCGCCTGGCTGACGCGGCGTTCGGTGACATCATCAACGACTCGCTGTTCAATGTCTACACTATTTTAGGCAACTATGCCTTCGAAACCGTCATCCACGCCGTTGAGCAGGAAACACACGCTGACATTATGTCAGCACCGAAAGTGACGACCATCAGCGGCAACACGGCCCAGGTGAAGATCGTCACCAAACGCTCCTTCCCCAGCAGCTGGTCCGAACCGGAAATCACCACCGGCTCGGGTGACAACTCCGCGATGAGCTTCACCCCCTCTATCCCTGAATTCGATGATGACCAGGATATCGGCGTCATCCTTGACGTTACCCCGGAAGTGTCTTCGGACAACTATTCCATCTCCCTGGACCTGGAACCACAGGTGATTGACTTCCTCGGCTACGACACCTCCTTCAACACCAACATGATCATCGAAGGCCAGGAAGTAGAGTCCAAGGCCGGCATGATGCCTATCCTCTCCGAACGCTCAATCAAGACGAAAGTCGTCATCTGGGACGGCGAAACCGTTGTCCTCGGCGGACTGATCCAGGAGCGCCTGGAAAAATATGAAGACCGCATCCCGTTGCTCGGCGATATTCCGTTCCTGGGGCGGTTGTTCACTAACAAGGGCGAAAAGAGCACCAAGGTCAACTTGTTGATCTTTGTCAATGCCCGCCTGGTCAACCCGGCCGGCATCCCCATCCGCATCAACGACCTGCGCGGTCTCCCGGACTTCCGCCATTAATCCAGGCCTCGGCAACAACGTGTCTGCTCAAAGACACTGCCAGGGTCTCAAAAGGCTCGCCGATATAAACCAGGCGGCCACCCAGCCGCAAGCCAGCGTTTCTTGCCTGTTGCTTGAGATTCCTTCTTGAGCGCTGCCTTAGTTGCGCTGCCTGCGGTACGCTCAATATCTTAACCGATGCCGGGAACCAAACCGGTCATCTTATCATCCGCAAGCAACAAAGGAAACCTCACCACATGGCCACCACAATCACTGTCAAAGCAGGTCCGCATTCCAGGATCAACTGCCCTGTCACCGTCGCCCTCGCCTCCCCCCTGGACGCCAGCAAGACCTACGCTGTCCGCTGCGCCGAAGGCAAGACTGTTCCGGCTCAGATTGTCAAAGCCGCAGACGGCGCCCAGCAGCTGTTCTTCATCCTGCCTGAACTGGCCGCTAAGCAGGACTTGACGCTCACGGTCGTCGAAGCGCCTCTGCCGCTCAATACCCTGAAACTGGAGCAAGCCGACGACACCATCAACGTCAAAGCCAACGGCAAGCTCTTCACTACCCTCCATTACGGCGGCAACTGGGTACGGCCTTTCATGCACCCGGTTATCGGCCCCTACGGCAGCAACCTCACCCGCAGCTACCCGATGGTCGAAGATGTGCCCGGCGAACCGAAAGACCACCCCCACCAGAAAAGCTTCTGGACCGCGTGGGGCGATATCAACGGAACCGACAACTGGAGCGAACTGGAACGCGGCCATGGCACCATCAAGACCACCAACGTGACTATCCTGGAAAATGGCCCGGTTCGCGGCAAAGTCGCCCTCGCCCTTGACTGGCTCTCGGAAAAAGGCGAAAAGCAGATGGTCGAAAACCGCGAATTGACCTACTATCAACTCCCTGGCGGCGACAGCATTGTTGACCTGAAAGTCGTGTTCACGGCCACCAATGGCGATATCAAATTCGGCGACACCAAAGAAGGCGGCATCTGCTCAATCCGCGTCGCTTCCTCTATGGACGCCAAACTCAACGGCACGATCGTCAATGCCTACGGCGCCATTGGCGAAGACGAAACCTGGGGCAAGCGCGCCGCCTGGTGCGACTACTATGGCCCGGTTCCCGGGGGCGTGGCTGGCATCTGCATCATGGACCACCCTGACAACTACTGCTACCCGACCTACTGGCACGTCCGCAACTATGGCCTGATGACGGCCAACCCGTTCGGACTGTCCTACTTCCATGACAACCCGGCCAGAGACGGCAGCCTCGTCCTCAAGAACGGCGAAACTCTGACCTTCCAGTACCGCGTGTTCTTCCACGCCGGCGACACCAAGCAAGCCGCTGTCGCCGAACGCTATCACGACTACATCAATCCGCCCAAAGCAGCAATCGCGGCCGAAGCCTGAGCCATCGTTCACGATTGCCTATAAGCCCAAAATACCGTTTCGGCCCAAACCCCGAAACGGTATTTTTCTTAACCACAGATGAACTTAGGGTGGACTCTCCGTCCACAACCTGTTTTTTTAGCCACGAAAAACACGAAAGGACACGAAATTTTTGTTTTGGCAATCAGTCACTCATTGATACTCGGAGTTCCGGTAAGCTACGGAGCTAGGCACCCCGGATAAGGCACTTTAGTGGACAGTGGACAATGGACATTAGTGGAGTTTAATGGACGTTAGTAGACGATGGACTGTGGACGTCAGTGGACATTAGTGGAGAGTGGACGTTGACACAAGTGGACTTTAGTGGACAGAAAACGGAAGTGGATGTTAGACAGTGGAGCGAAGACACGTATCTTCCGCAGGCTTTCCGCCAGCATAGACGCACTGCACTTACAGTCATGTCCCCTTGCGCCGTAGGCGCTTAACCATGCTTAACCCCAGGCTTTAGCCTGGGGATAGGCAAACCTCATAAAGTGGTGCCCAGTAGGGGCACTACCGGACGTCTGCCAGTACAACCACTGTGCCAAATCTCTCTTTCTATCACAGGATTTCGCACATTACGGCTTTTTTGCCCGGCAATCGCCATCGCGATCCAAATGCCGTGCTAAATTAACCTTGTCCGCCCGACGCGGACGGGTTCAGCACTTCGCTTGCCGACCCCGTCCGTCCGTCTTCAGACGAACAACCGCTCCGGCATCTTCCCTTCCGCCGGGTCGGCCATGCTTGCGCCGCCGCCCGCAGCTCAACCGAAAATCTCCCGAAGCGACCGGTGTAGCAGCAGCCCCCTGGAAGTCCGATGCCTGCCATAAGCCACGCCCACTTACCTTGTCACCACGCCCATGCTATATATTGAAAGGCAGCCATCCTCCCGCAGCATTATCTTCCTCATCGTCTTGGCGCCGGTTCTTTACCTGTTCAGCCTGACCATGCTGGAAGTGCGCTCCGGCGACGAAGCTGTCTACGCGGCCATGGCCAAAGACATGGTCGCAACCGGCAATTTTCTTAAAACGCACTTGTACGGCCGGCCCATTAACGCCTTCCCGCTATACACCTGGCTGACGGTCATCTGCTCCGGCTTCCAATCGCCGTCGACGTTCACCCTTCGCCTGCCAGCCGTGCTGGCGCTCTGGGCCTTAGCGGTCATCAGCGGTCTTTTCGCCAAACGTCTGCAAGGGCCCTTTGCCGGCACCGTGGCTGCGGCCATGGTTCTCACCTGCGTCGTCAGTTTTCGCGTCGGTTCCCGCGCCCAAAGCGAAATTCTCCACACGCTGCTGCTGAGCGCCGCTTGGTTTTCCTGGTACTACTGGGGACAAGAGCGGAAGCAGTGGTATCGCGCCTGGGGGATAGCAATGGCCTGTCTGTTCCTCGCCGTCCTCGCCGTCGGCGCCAAGGCCATCTTCTTCTTCTATTTTCCCATGCTGTTCATGCGGCGTTCCCTCAACCTCCCACATCACTTGCAGTCTCCCGCCCATATCTGCATGGTGACCCTCTTTGCCATAGCAGTCACTGCCTGGCTCTTCATCACTCCTAACCAACCCTTCCTGACCTGGAACACCACTATCGCCGCCGCCGCCGCCACTCGACCGACCGCAGGCTACTTCTCCCGACTGTTCCATTTCCCCTGGAAATGCCTCCTTTACCTTTGCCCGTGGGCGATCTTCATCTGGGCGCCCTTCTGCTTGGCTCTCCACCAATTTGAACAAAGCAGCACGGCCTGCCGCTATCTGCGCACCATCATCTTCAGCCACGCCCTCTTGTTCTGGCTGCTTCCACGCACGTCGCCGCTTGACTTGCTTCCCGTCTTCGGCGCTCTCTCCGTCCTGATCGGAATCCATTTTGAAATCGTCATCCGGCGCTATCAGCACATCTTCATCCGCGTTATCAAAATCTCCGCCTGGATCGTCATCGTGATATCAGCGCTCGCCGCCATCGCCTGGCTCGGCGTGAGCAACGACGTGTTCATCATTGAGGGCTTTTCACCGATGCGGGCCGGCGCTTGCGCTGCACTCCTCATCATCAACGCCGCCGTAACGCACGCACAAATCATCCGCCCAAAAACCAAACGCACCTTCCGCAGCAGCCTGCTCTGGTGCATCTGCGGCTTCCGGATACTGTCCATCGGCCTGGTGCTGACACTGTTAACCTGGGCTAACTCAGACCGCCGCCTGACCGCACAAGCCCTGGCTGGACATGCGCCGGCAGAATATGTATCCCGGCCGGACGACAACGCCACGCCCCAGCCAGTAGAACCAGCTCCCACCGTCACCCTGGCCAGCCTGGACGACGAGGTCGACGTGGTCTACCTCCATTCCACCCCCAGAGAACTTTTCCTGGTCGAGACATTCTACCTGGGAAAACGCATCATCCAGATTGACAACCCAGCCCAGGAACTCCCGGCCGACGCCAAAACCGTCTTCGTGCTGGCGCCGCGGGAGCCGGCCGTGCCCAGCCGAGCCTGGGAAGCAATCAGCCCAAAAGTCGATATGACCTTGCGACGACGAGTCAACATCGACATCAACCGCCTCGAACGACGACGCGATGGCGGGAATGACGAAGCCCTGGTCGTGATTTCACGCCGGCCCTATCCGCGCTGGCCCGACTACACCCCAAAACTGTTCCGCCTCTACCGGGGCGTCCTCCGCTAAACGGCTCCTGCTCCGACAGACCGCGCCCTTTCCCAACTATGCGTCAACCACAATCACTACCCATGCCGCAACCCATCCGCTCACTGCCTTTCGCTGAACTGCAACAATGGCTCGCTAAACACAATCAGCCGAAATTCCGCGCTGCCCAAATCATGGATTGGGTCTATCAGAAACTAGCCGTCTCCCCGGAAGAGATGACCAACCTTCCAAAAGAACTCCGGCAAGAATTGACCCGCGACTTCGACTTCTGCACCACTGTGCCAGTCGAAACCAAGCGCGATGACGACGACGCAGTCAAATGGCTGCTCCGCCTCCACGACGGCAATACCATTGAAAGCGTCCTGATCTGCACCCCAGGCCGGACGACCGCCTGCATCAGCACCCAGGTCGGTTGCGCGGTTCGCTGCGTCTTCTGCGCCACTGGCAGGCAGGGCTTTGTCCGCAACTTGAGTCCAGCGGAAATCATTGACCAAGTGATCGTCGCCAGCCGCGAACACAGCCGCCGGGTCAGCAACGTCGTGGTCATGGGCATGGGCGAACCGCTGTACAATTTTGAGCATCTCAATATCGCCCTGGAGACGATCTGCTCGCCGGACGGCCTTGGCCTGAGCGCCCGGCAGGTGACAGTCTCCACCAGCGGCATCCCCCAAGGCATCCGGCGGTTGGCTGACCAGCATCGCCCTTGGAACCTGGCGGTCTCCCTCCATGCCCCGACTGACGAGCTGCGCGCCCGACTGATCCCCTCCCGCCACCGCCATCCACTGGCCGATATCTTGACCGCTTGCGAGTACTACCGCGCCGCCACCAACCGCATGGTCACCCTGGAATACGTCCTCATCAAAGACACCAACGACGCACTCGAACACGCTGCCAAACTCGCCAATATCGCCAAGCAAATCCAGGCCAAGGTCAATCTCATCCCCTGCAATAGCCCGGAGGGCAATTTCCAACCCCCGGAGCGCGGCGACTGCGAAAGATTCCTCAATGTCCTGGTCAACCGCCGGGTGCAGGCCACCATCCGCCGACGCAAGGGCTTTGCCATCCAGGCCGCCTGCGGACAGCTCCGCCAGCAGACTGACCGTAATCGGTCACTAATTGATACTCGGAGTTCCGACGACTAGCGGCCTCAGGAAAGGGGCGAGGGGCGAGGGGCGAGGGGCGAGGGGCGAGGGGCGAGGGGCGAGGGGCGAGGGGCGAGGGTGACACATAAGCGCTGATTTGAAGAAAATCTTTCCCCGAAAACAAGATTTCGGCCGACAGTAATATGAGCAATATCCACATTCTCCCATCTGACGTGGTCAGCCGCATCGCCGCCGGTGAAGTGATCGAAAGGCCGGCCTCGGTGGTCAAGGAATTAGTCGAAAACGCCATTGACGCCGGCGCCACCCGGGTTCGGGTCAATGCCGAGCAGGGCGGACAACGTCTCATCCAGGTTATCGACAATGGCAGCGGCATGGGTCGCGACGACGCGCTGCTCTGCCTGGAAACCCACGCAACCAGCAAAATCACTGAAAATGCCGACGTTGGGCAGATCAGCACACTCGGCTTCCGCGGCGAAGCCATCCCCAGCATCGCGGCTGTCAGCCGCTTTGTCTTGCAGACTCGCCGGCGCGAAGATGACATTGGCACGGAAATCATCGTCGACTACGGCGCCATCCGCGATGTCCGCCCCTGCGGCTGCGCCCCTGGCACCCATATCCGCGTCAGCCAGTTGTTCGGCAATCTGCCGGCCCGGCGCAAATTCCTCAAGAGCGCTGACACCGAAGATTCTCACATTGAAGAAATGATGCTGAACCTGGCTCTGGCGCGTCCTGACCTGACCTTATCCCTGCATCTAAATGGCCGCGAGCAGCTGCGCGCCAATGCCAACGCCGACCTTGGCCAGCGCGTGGCCGCCCTGCTGGGCAAAGACACTTACGCCGCCATGCTGCCAGTGTCCTACAGCGAAAACGGCATCACCGTCCGAGGCTTCATCACCAAACCCGGTTTTACGCGCTCATCACGGCGCGAACAGAGAATCATCATCAACGGTCGCGCCGCCGCTGCCGAGACCGTCTTTTTCGCCATCCGAGACGCCTACGACACGCTGGTCACCCGCGGCCGCTATCCCGGCACAGTGCTGTATCTCGACCTGGCGCCGGAACGGGTCGACGTGAATGTCCATCCATCCAAACGCGAAGTCCGCTTCCGCGAACCGCGCGAAGTAAGCGCAATCGTGGCCGCAGCCCTGCGGCGAGCCTTGCGCAACTTGCCAGGCGGCGAAGACCCGGAAAGCACCGGCGTCGTTTCCCTGCCGCAGCCCCCGCCCGAAATCCAGGCCGAACCGCCGGTCACACCAACGCGGCAAATGCCCCTCCCCCTCCCGCTG
>JAAZKI010000138.1 GCA_012799905.1 Lentisphaerota bacterium
CCTGGATGGACATCAAACCCGGCTCCACCGGAAAATTCTCCCCGATCTACGATTTGGAGATTGTGGACGCGGATGGGCAACCGTGCGAAGACGGAATTGTCGGCACGATTGTGGTTCGGCAGGCCCAGGAGAAACGTCCAGTCGGTCTGTTCCGGGAGTATCTCCGCGATCCGGCGGCAATGGCTGCCAGCTGGGGCGGCGGCGACTACAGGACAGGCGACATGGCCTGGCGGGATGAGGACGGGTACATTTGGTTTGTAGGGCGCGACGACGATGTGATCAAGAGCTCCGGCTACCGAATCGGGCCGTTTGAGGTTGAGAGCGCCTTGATGGAGCACCCAGCCGTGCTCGAATGTGCGGTTACGGCCTATCCCGACGCCATGCGCGGCGAAGTGGTGAAGGCGACGATTGTGCTGGCGCCGGGCAGCGGCTTTACGCCAGGGCAGGACTTGGTCAAGGAGCTGCAAGACCACGTCAAGCGCGTGACCGCGCCCTATAAATATCCGCGCATCGTGGAATTCGTCGAGTCGCTGCCCAAGACCACCTCAGGCAAGATTCGCCGCAACGCCATCCGCCAGCACGATTTAGACAATAGGTAAAGGCGCAGCAACCCTAACGAATGATGAATGGCTAATGCGCCTCAGCATTCAGCCCCTCGCCCCTCGCCCCCAATACTCCTTACTTAAGATTTTTTACCCACGAAATACACGAAAAGGCACGAAAGTTTTTTATAGGGTTGTTGCTTTGACGGATGGGATTGCAAGCGGAAGTTCGGTCTGGTTTGTTGTTTCCTCCAATTGCCTGGCGTCCCTGGCGTCTTGGCGGTTGGTTCCCCGTTATTGAACCGCCAAGTCACCAAGGACGCCAAGGTCGGCTTTATGGAGTTGAGTCGTCTGTTGTGGTTACAAAGCGTTAAGTTAAGAGTATTACCCTCGCCCCTTGCCCCTCGCCCCTCGCCCCTCGCCCCTAAACAAAGCCCCTATTTCCGTCGTCGCCATTGCTGGTAATAATAGCGGATGGCATTGACGATGAATTGCTGGCGGTCTTTGCGCTCCGGGAGGCTGACTTTCAGCTCGGGAGAGATGCCTTCCAGGATGAGATTGAAGCTGGTATTGCCCTTGTCGCCACGGATGGTGTGTATGTGGATGCGGGTCAGGTCCTTCCAAGCGAAGTGCCAACGTTTGCCAAAGCGCCCAACGCCCTTGAATCCGCTGCCGCCGTCTTCGTTCAGGCGCCATTCCTGGCGTCCAAAAAGCATATAGATGATGGTTCCCACCAGGAGGACGGTGCCAATCAGGAAAGGGATGCCGAACAATGATTGGCCCAGATCGAATTTTCGATCGATGATCTGGGTGCCGTAGATGCCAAACATACTTATGCCGCTCCAGACTGCGGTGAAGGGAATGAGAAACCAGGCGGCTTTGGAGCGCATGGTGGCGCCGACGACGATTGCGTCGGCCTCTTGGCGCAGCCAAGTCCCGGGCGGCGGTTGGCGTAGCACGTCCTTGCTGATTTCGTCCTCCACGACACATGCGGAAGCTCGGTTCACTCGACCGCACTCCGGACATTGGGCCAGGTCGGTGGCGATGTTGATTGCTTCCGGCGGCAGGAAGCTGCCGCACTGTGGGCAGAGCATTCTCATGGCGATGTCCTCCGGGATAGGCTATCGTAAGTGGTTCAAGCTTTAGTTTGCCGTATGTGCCTCGCTTGCAGGAGCATGTAGTTCAAACTTTAGTTTGCCGTATGTAGGCCAAGCTTCAGCCTGCCGTATGTTGTAGCCTTGGGGGCGCTTGCAGTGGACTTGGTGGACATGGTGGACGTTGTGGACGGCGGTTGCCGCATGTAGCTCCTTTCGTCGCTCGTCGCTAATCTACTTCCGTCGCTGCCATTGCTGGTAATAATAGCGGATGGCATTGACGATGAACTGCTGGCGGTCTTCTCGCCCCGGGAGGATTACTTCCACTTTGGGGGAGGCGCCTTCCAGGATGAGTTTGAAGCCGATTGCGTCCTCGTTCTCATCGCTGCGGGTGGTGTGGAGGTGGACGCGAGTCAGGTCCTTCCAGGCGAAGCGCTTACGCTTGCCAAAACGTCCAACCCCGTTGAATACGGCGCCGCCGTCTTCGTCCAGGCGCCATTCCTGGCGTCCAAAAAGCATATAGATGGCGATTCTTATCAGGAAGACGGTGCCGATCAGGAAGGGGATGCTGAACAGTGACATGATCAGGTTGAAATTTCTTTCGATGATCTGGGTGCCATAGATGCCGTATATGCTTCCACCACTCCAGGCTATGGTGAAGGGAATGTGAAACCATGCGGCTTTGGAGCGCATGGTGGCGCCGACGACGATTGCGTCGGACTCCTGGCGCAGCCAAGTCCCGGGCGGCGGCCGAAGCAGCACGTCCTGGTTGACCTCGTTCTCCACGACGCATGCAGAGGCCCGACTCGGTCGGCCGCATTCCGGGCACTGGGCCAGGTCGGCGGCGATGTTGATTGCTTTCGGCGGCAGCTTCCTGCCGCAGTGGGGACAGAGCATTTTCATGGCGATGTCCTCCGGAATAGGCTATCGTAGGTAGTTCAAGCTTTAGTTTGCCGTATGTGCCTCGCTTGCAGGAGCATGTAGTTCAAACTTTAGTTTGCCGTATGTACCTCGCTTGCAGGAGCATGTAGTTCAAACTTTAGTTTGCTGTATGTCCCGCAGGCTTCAGCCTGCCGTATGTTGTAGCCTTGGGGGCGCTTGCAGTGGACTTGGTACTACTATCAGCCAACTTCTTGTTTTTTGGAAAAGATTTCCAAAAAAAACCAATCTTTAAGTCATTGCTATACAATCCGTAACAACAAATCTGCGCAAAATGCCGACGACATGTTTTCAGCGCTAATTGCAGCACCTCTACGAGGTGCCAGTTTTGGGGTATGCCTTCCCCCAGGCTAAAGCCTGGGGTTAAGCATGGTGTCGCCTCTTCGAGGCTAGGAGGCGACCTTCAGGCGTC
>JAAZKI010000014.1 GCA_012799905.1 Lentisphaerota bacterium
TGACCGGTTGACCAACGCAGCCTCCGAGGGGTTCAACAACAAGATACGGCACCTGATTGCACAAGCCTACGGATATCGTGACTATGAGTACTTAAAACTGAAAGTTTATGAATTGCCGTCAATGGTACTAACCAAGAGAATGCTGAGTTCCTGCTCAAAATGACCATGTTTTTTCGCAAAACCCGGAAGAGCCACTTAAAACTCATTAGCCAAGACCGACGCGAAGACGGCTTACTGTCAATATGCTATCCTTGCGGCGAAGATTTAACCATACCTTCTTTTACGTTATATTACTTCATGCAAGTCAATGAATATCTGCAATACACAGGCGATATTACCCTAATAAAAGAAGTGTACGACAAGCTGATCTCTATTTTGAATGTATTTATTGATAATCGCAAAAATGGACTGGTGTTGAGATTTGAAGGAGATAATTACTGGAATTTCTATGACTGGTCGCCGCATTTGAGCGGCACTCTACGCCAAAAAGAAGATGCAATCCCAGATTTAATGGTCAATCTATTGTTTGTTTTTGCACTTAAAAACTTGCAGGAAATTGATGAAAAATTAGGGAAAAAGTTCTTGTATGAAGACTTACTGCAGGAAAGCAAAAGGCGAATTAAAGAAACTTTTTATTGCCCGGAAACTGGTCTATATTCGATGACCGAAGGCGGGGACGAATACACTGTCTTAGGTAACTCGTTGGCAATTCTCGCCGGGGTGACGTCAAAGAAAGAAAGCGAAATTATTTGCGAAAAGATTGTCAACGGTGAATTGTGCGACTGCTCGTTGAGTATGAAAATTTTCAAATATGACGCTTTGCTGGCGACCGATAAAGCGAGATGGCAAGAATGGATTTTAGGTGAAATCCGCCGGGAGTATGGCAAGATGTTGGATGCAGGCAGCACCACTGTTTGGGAAACAGCAGATGGCGCTGTCGCGTTCGGAAATGCCGGCAGCCTTTGCCATGGTTGGAGCGCAGTGCCGATTTACTTTTATTGCCGGGAAAAGTTTAGATAGTGATAATGACTTAAAGATAAATAGTTTGATTGAAACGCTACAGTAATTCACGAATGGCGCTTTATATTGATGGCGTTGCCGTCCCTTCATGCTCTAAGTTGCCCGTCCTTTCCGGAGAATTTCATCTATGAGCACTCTCCTTTTTGGCGCCAAGAGTCTCCCCGGTCGTCAGTTGAGGCCTGCAAGCGCCTTTCCGGCCATTCGCGATCCCATCACTTTCAGCGTCCGCACCGCCCTGGATGAAGACGACGGCCTGTTCATCGGCTATGGCATGTTCACCGATTCCCTGCCATACACCATGCAGGACGACTACGACGGCCCAACACAGCCCCTGACTTTCACCAGCGCCGTGCTCGAAAATGAATGGCTGCGCGCTGAATTCGTCCTCGATCTTGGTGGACGCTTGTGGTCACTCTACGACAAGGTCGCCAAGCGTGACCTGCTCAGCAACAATCGTGAATTCCGTCCCTGCAATCTCGCCATCCGCAACGCATGGCTTGCTGGCGGCGTCGAATGGAATTTCGCGCGTCGCGGTCACGATGCCCAAACCTGCTCACCGCGCTTTGCGGCTGCACTCAAAGACGACGACGGCATGCCAGTGCTCCGCATCTATGAATTCAGCCGCGACCGCGTCACGCCTTTCCAAATCGACTTCTTCCTGCCTGACGACAGCCGTTTTCTCTTTGCACGCACCCGTATCAGCAACACCAACGATCACGTCGTGCCAATGTACTGGTGGAGCAATATCGCTGTGCCTGAACGCCCCGGCTGCCGCCTAATCGTGCCGGCCATGGAATCCTACGCCAACGCCTACCACCAGGGCGCTCACGCGCTGTCAAAAATACCGATGCCTGACGGCGAGGGCTTTGACGCCAGCTACCCATGCAACTTCCGCAACGCCAAAGACCACTTCTATAAAATCCCCGACAACCACCGCAAATACGAAACCGTCCTTTACGAGGACGGCTATGGACTCATTGAATGTTCGACGCGACGCCTCCAGGGACGCAAACTCTTTGTCTGGGGCCAAAATACCGGCGGTCAGCGCTGGCAACGAAAACTGCTTGACAAGGATTCGCCTAACTACCTCGAAATCCAGGCCGGCTTAGCCAAAACTCAGCAGGAATGTCTGCCTATGCCGCCTAACACCACTTGGGAGTGGCTGGAAGCATACGGCGCTATCCAAATGAACCCGTCAGACGTGTTTGGCAGCTGGAAAAATGCCGTCAACGCCGTCACCCAAAAGCTCGACGCCATGCTGCCTGAGGCGCAATTGGATGAGATGCTCGCCCGCACGCGTCAAAGCATCGCCCTGAAACCGGCTGCCGCTGTCCATCACGGCAGTGGCTGGGCAGCGCTCGAAGAACGTCGGCGCGGCGCAAGCTTGACTAAACACCTCGACTTTGGCAGCTGCGGCCCGGAACAACAAGAATGGCTTGAGCTTCTTGAACATGGCTGCATGGACGACGAGCCGCCACGCAGCTTCATGGTTCAGGACGAGTGGTTTAATTTGCTCAAAAAAGCCGCGAAAAACCACCCGCAAAGCTGGAAAATACACTATCACCTTGCGTTGAATTACTTCCGGCGCCAAGACCTTGAACGGGCCAATGCGTCCATTGATGCGTCCATCGCCTGTCATCGCAGCGCCTGGAATCTCCACGCCAAGGCCTACTTGCGTCGTGCTTCTGGACACAAGGAGGAGGGCGTCGACCTTCTCCTTGAAGCACTTGCTTTGCGTCCCAACGACACGTCATTGCTCAAAGAAAGCAGCAAAACTCTGATGGAATGTCATGCCTACGCACCCCTGGCCGCATGGATGCAACGTCTTGACAAGTCGCTCCGGCAACAAGCAAGCATCCGTCTTATTGACGCTCAGGCACTCGCCTATACCGGGCAACTCGACGAAGCCGAAGCCATCCTTGACACCCTGGACGTCGACGACCTCCCAGGCATCCGCGAAGGCGAGGTTTCACTCTCTGAACTCTATGTGTACATCCAATGTCAGAAGGCCGCCCGTGAAGGTCGCACCCTCAACCCACGCGACGTTGTAGTGCCCGCGCGACTGGACCTGCGCATGTCAACCTGAGGCCGAAAAAGAAAAGCATGGTTTTGGATTTTTACCAGGGGGAGGGAAGGACTGCGGGTTCTTTCCTCCCCTTTGTGCTCACCGTACCTATCCAGTTTTGGCTGAGGGCGATGATCGCCTGCAAGTTGTAGTGTTCAACTTCACGCCGAACCTCTCGACTTCCCTCGGTTTGAACTATTAAGTATTGCTTAATAGTTGCCTCCCGTGTCAGCTCATTATCCGCAAAAATGCGTTTCAGGTGCTGATTGATCGCTGGCACCGACACATCGTACAGTGTCGCCATCATCTTCTGAGTCAGCCAGATGTTCTCATCTTCATAACGCATCTCTATGCCAGCAGCAGGATCACCCCCGGCTGCGACATAGACCAGATATTCCGCCGTCGAGGAATGGATGCTGACCGGCGCTGCTTTTCCGGATTTTCGTACGTCTGTATTTTTGTCCTTGCTCATACAATCCTCCTCGTTTTATACTACTATCAGCCAGAATCTTGTTTTTTGAGAAAGATTTTCTTCAAAACGGCGTTTATGCGTCGCCCCTGGCGGGGCTCAAAATTATTATACGCCTCACCCAGGGCTTCGCTTCGCTCACCCTGGGCTTTTATGTTGCTGGCCCTTTGGGCCGCCAGTACGACGCACATCAGCCGCCGTCCACAACGTCCA
>JAAZKI010000351.1 GCA_012799905.1 Lentisphaerota bacterium
GTCCCACGAAACGTGGCAATCTGAGTAGGGGTAGCCCAGTGCCAGACCGGCACGCTGGTAAATATGGGGAATTGACCCCATCGCTACAACGGGGAGGTAGAGGCTCATAACCTCTACCTTACCCACTTCCAAATTATATGCCATCTCCCCCAGGGCTGCGCCGGGCCTGGCGGCCCGGCTTACCCTGGGCTTTTATGTGTCGCCCTCTGGGCTTTTGCCGCTTTGCGGCTGTTGTGGACGTGGTAGACTGGGTGAACGTTGTGGGCGGCGGCTGATGTGCGTCATACTGGCGGCCCAAAGGGCCAGCAACATAGAAGCCCAGGGTGAGCGAAGCGAAGCGAAGCCCTGGGTAAGGCGAAATAAATTGGATGGTTGTCGAGCTGCGTAAAGTGATTTAGTGGGCAGCGGCAGAAGGTTGGTTTTCTCGAAAAATCTTTCCCTAAAAACAAAATTCTGGCCGATAGCAGCGCGATGACAGCAGCCGGCAAAATCCCTAGTCAAAAAACAACGCCCGCACGCCATCTGAACCAATGGCGCACGGGCGTTGCATAATTTTATGGCTGACAGTGTATGCAGCGCATCGCTTGCATCCACATTGGCCAGCAGATGTTCAGGACTTCTTTTCGCTAAGCCGGAAGGTCAAGAACGTCTTGCCGATTCTGATTTCATCGCCATCTTTGAGCGGAATGGCGGAGCCGCCAACCAGCTGGGCGTTCAAAAAAGTGCCGTTGGTGGCGCCCTTATCTTGCAGCATATATTCCGGGTCGCGATACATGATCAGGCAGTGTTTGCGGCTCATCTCCGCATCCTCGGTGAACTGCAAGTCCGCGTCAACGCCGCGACCGATGATGACATCCTTGGTACCCAAGGCATATTCCTTGTGCTCACCACCGACTTCATATTCCAAATAAGCCATAACCGTCCCTCTGATAGCAATAATTCCAATGTCATCTGTTCAGCGGCGCCCTGGAAGCCACGCCGGTGCACTAATTCATAAATTCATAACTTCTTACTAGTTTATTCCATTTGCCATATTTTTCAAGCCCGAAAGAACAAGATTTCATGCTTTCAGGCAGAAAGAACGGTCTTTTCGCACATACGGCATTCCTTGGCGACAAAAGCCCTCCACGTACTTCGCCTGCTGCCGCTGACCTCAGGAATCACGACGCGGCCGCGGCCCCAATTGCCGCCGCGGCTTAGACAATCGAGGCTGTTCAGTACGGCGACCGGAACCGAGCCTGCGCTTCTGTCGTCGCTCTTCAGCGGCAAACACATCCTCCAAAATCAGTCGACTGCGGACTTCTTCGCTCAGCCCGTCCTGGCTGTCAACGTGAAAGAACCGCGCCAGCAGCCGCCCGAGCCAGCCGCGTTTTTCCAGCAACCTCCGGTATCGCCTGCGGATGCGATTCAGCCGCTGCGGCGGCATTCGCCCCAGGCCAATCTGCAAGCAAATCCGGTAATGACGGCTTGCCAGCCAGGACTTCCCCAGCCGGGAGGCCGCCTCAGCAAGGAAGAAATGATACAGGATATTGTGCGGGCTGGCCTTGGTCAGCCGTTCACACAGCCGCAGACAGCCGCGGTAATGCCCTTGTTGGAACAGAGTCTTGGCTTCGCGGAACATGATGAAACGCTCAGTGCCGGTCAAATCCAGCATCAGAGTCTGCAACGACGTATGACTGGGCAAGTCATTGCCGACCACCAGCTCTTCCAGGATGTCATCAGCCAGGGTGTCCATGATTGGCGGCGAGCCGCTGTCCCATCGACGGTCGCCAGACCCTGCCGGCGTCGCGTCCCGCTGCACGTCCAGGCCAACGTCATATTCCCGGCGACGACTTGGATCGGACAACACATCAAAGGCATTGACCAGACGCTGGAAGGCAATCGTCTTTTCCAGGGCGCTGCCAAACAAATCGGGATGACATTGCTTCGCCTGGCGCAGATACGCTTTTTTCAACTCGCTGAAACTGCAACCAGGGTCAATTCCGAGAATGTCGTATAGACTCTCCATCGCATCTCTTGCAACATGATTCATTCATACAAAAGGCAAACGGACAAACCAGGATAGACCGGGCCTGTCCGTTTGCCTCGTTGATATTAGGGCAAGGACTTACTGCAGTTCAGCCAGTGCGTGCAGGATTTCGACCCGTACCTGGTCCATCAGGCCACGATCCTTGGGCGTCCCCCATTCCAGGCTGCCGGGGAGGACGCTGGCCAGGGCGCGTCCCGGCGCCTCGGCAAGCAGCCGCTCAGCCTTGGCCAAGGCTGCCCCGCCCTTGCCAGCCTTCTTCAGCTGGGCAATCCGGTTTTGCAGCATGACCAGGTACTCATAGTCCTGGACGCCTTCGCGAACCGCTTCGCTGTGCTTGCCGTCCATCACTGATGTCTGGGACACAAAATACGGCGAATATTCCGTGCCTGGCTGGGTGTATGCGTTCCAGGAATCGCCCTGTCCGCCAGCGCAGCCCAAAGCCCAGTAGAACGACCCCTTGGCGCCGATCTCAAAGGCGCGCCACTTCTGGGCGCGATGGTATGTGATCGGGTCAAGCAACTTAGCCGGGCCGCTGCAAGAGTACAGCCACAGTTCGCGTCCAGCGTCACGCTGCTTCAGATAGAATTGCTTGAACGACTCGCCCTGGTTCAGCATCATCGGCGTATTTGGGCAGAGGACGTCACTCAATGCGTACATTTCCGGCAGGCCATCTTCAGGCCTGCGATAAGTCGGGTCTTCAAAAATTATGATGCCGGGATTGGCGGCGCGGATAGCCTTGGCCCAGGCGATGATGATACGGTCTTGATCGTTGTTATGCGGTTCATCCAACAGCAGCACCACCAACTGGTTCGGCTGCATGCCGGTCTTCTTCAAATATTCCGCCCAGGCGGTCATATAGTCGCCGACCATCCGGTTGAAACGCGCCGTGCCCATCGGCTCATTGTAGAATTTATCCCTGACCGACATGAACACGCAGTATTGGCGGGCGCCGCTCCATAGCTTCACCCATTCATCCCAGTTGGTGAAATCCAGCTTGTCGGCGTTAGTCAGTTTGCCCTCGGCGTCAAAGGCGGCCCCTTTCGGCATCACACCGCTGGTACCCCACGGGCTGTCCACATACAGATCGCGCATCATAGCCAGGTTGTCATACAAGTTGCCGGGCGCCTTGTAATACTTGCCGCCGCCGTTGATATAATCCCAGCCGCCGACATGCAACGTCGGCGCTGCCGGGAACTGTCCGGCAATGCGCAACGTCGTCGCGACCGTCAATTCCGGCTGACCGGCAGCGATTGCTTTCAGGCGTCCCTGGTAGACGCCGTCAGCCAGGGTTGGCCGCCGGAAGGACAGCCAGACCTGGCGCGTGCACCCGGCTGGCACCCGCAGCTTCAGGGCGCCGTCCGCCAACTCGGTCGGCTTCAATGCTGCTGCGATCGGCTCGCCCTGCTTGGTGTCAGTCGGCAGCACTTCGCACAGCCGCAGGGCCGCGCCGGCCGGGAAGCCTTCGACTGCAATCGTGTAGTCCAAGGCGTTTGAGGTCGGATTGCACAAGTTCACGGTTTCGCCGCGCACTTCGCCGCGCATCATGTCAACCTGCAATGGCGTCACCTTGGCAGCAGCGGCTGGCGGAATCGCGGTCAAGGACAAATTATCCCAGCGGTTATTGCGCCACAAGAATGGCTGCGTGAATCCAGCCGCCTGCAAGCAGACCGTATTCAGGCTCAAAATGGCCTCGTGAGCAGCATTCAAAGGCAGAATCGTGGTGAAGTTCGCCGCATCGACCGCCGGCAACTGGTCCAGGCTGGCCTTCAAGGCCGGAATCCGCGCCACAGCAGCAGCCAGGCCAGGCGTCGCCTTCGGCAGGCCGGCCAGATTCTCCTCAGCGGTAAGCAAGTCGACCTGCAAACGCCTGCGGACGCTGCTCAACAGCTGCTGTCCCCAGAAATAATTCTTTGGCGAGTCGGTCGACGCGCCGGCCGTGGCCTGAGCCAGCCAGGCGTCCTGACCACGGTACACTTCGATTTCGTCACAAAATGCATAGGGGCTCTGGCTGACCAGGATTTGCACCCAGCGGCCCTTGGTCTGCAACGCGCCGGTTGCATACCGGAACACACTGTATTTCCCTGCTGGCGGCATGCGTTCATGGGTGCCCAGCACCGTCAAATCGCCCTGGTAAAACCAAGTTTTCTGGTCACTGCTGACAAAAATGTGCAGCCCGTTCGGCCAAGTCACGCCGGCCACGCCAGCTGCGGTGTTCCAGGACAAGCCGCTGATCGGCTCCTCCCGGCCCAGGTCAATGGTGACGATGATCGGCATGCCCTTGCGCCAGCCGACCGTGCTCTTCTGAGTCCAGAAATAGCCCTCGGAGTACACGCCGTCCGTCAACTGAATCTTGTCATCAGGATCGGTGCAAAGCGCGTATGACGGCCGCGGCGACATCGTATAGCGCTTTTTCAAGGCGATGTTTTCGCCCGGCGCCACGAACGGCTTGACAGCTTTCGCGCCAGCCGCAGCCAAGGCCGCAGTCGCCGGCAGCACGCTGACTTGGTCGATGCCAGACTTGCCAGCAGCCGTAGTGACGCTGCCAGTCAGACGCACGGTCAATTCACGATTCTTGCCGCTGGCGAATTTGCTGTCGAAATTCTTCCAGATGCCATGCCGGTTAGCGTCGCCGGTCACACTGGCTAAGACCTTGCCGTCTGCGTCAACGACTTCCACCATCGGCACGCAGCCGTTAGCCTTGAGAGAGGCGCGAAGGACATAGTCGGTGTCCGCCTGGCAGGCGATTTTCTGTATCAGACGTCCAGCGCCTGGGCCGGAGGTGAAGACGACCGCATTAGCCAACTCGTCAACTCCGAGGACGCCGTCATCATCGACTTGCTTCCAGCCGCCGCTGCCGGCTGGATCAGTTGCCCATTCCACGGGCGGTTCGCCGCGCCCGGCAACTTGACTGAATCCGCCATTCTTCACCAGCTCCTGGCCCACGACCATGAAGCTCAGGCCAAACACCGCCAACAATAGCAATTTTCGCATAATTTCCTCCTAAGTTATTGTACAACCTGCAAACAACGGAAAGGCAACTATACTATGCCCCACAAAAACCTTTTTTACAACCGCAGCCGCAGGCAATGACGCTATTTTTGCGTAATAGGTCACTGATTGATAACGGCCATTTCTGCCTGCATGCGCCTGTGCTATGCTGAAAGCCCGTGGAAGACACATCTCTTCACTCCACAGCCTAACGTCCACTAAAGTCCACTTCCGTCCACGTCCACTCACCACTAATGTCCACTAAAGTCCACTGTCCATCGTCTACTGACGTCCATTAAAGTCCACTAACGTCCATTGTCCATTGTCCACTAAAGCGCCTTACTCGAGGCGCCTGGCGCTGTCGCTTACAAGAACTCCGAGCATCAATGGGAACCGATTGCCCTCCCGAACCTACTTCAGTTCAGCCAGCGCATGCAGGATTTCGATCCGTACCTGGTCCATCAGGCTGCGGTCTTTGGGCACTTCCCATCTCAGGTTGTCCGGGAGGACGCTGGCCAGGGCGCGTCCCGGCGCCTCGGCAAGCAGCCGTTCCGCCTTAGCCAAGGCAGCTCCACCCTTGCCAGCCTTCTTCAACTGGGCGATTCGATCCTGTAACATCACCAGGTACTCGTAGTCCTGCACGCCTTCGCGAACCGCTTCGCTGTGCTTGCCGTCCATCACCGTTGTCTGCGACACAAAATACGGCGAGAATTCTCTGCCCGGCTGGGAATACGCATTCCAGGAATCGCCCTGTCCGCCGCCGCAGCCCAACGCCCAGTAGAACGATCCTTTAGCGCCCATCTCGAAGGCGCGCCATTTCTGGGCGCGATGATACGCGATTGGATCAAGCAGCTTAGCCGGGCCGCTGCAAGAATACAGCCACAGTTCGCGACCAGCGTCGCGCTGCTTGAGATAGAATTGCTTGAACGGCTCGCCGTAAGTCAGCAGCATTGGCGTCTGCGGGCAGAGGACATCGCACAGCTCATACATTTCCGGCAGGCCTTCCTCGGGCTTGCGGTAAATCGGGTCTTCAAAAAGCACAATGCCGGGATTGACGGCACGGATAGCCTTGGCCCAGGTGATGATAACGCGATCGTGCTCATGGCTGTACGGCTCATCCCACAGCAGCACCACCAGCTGGCGCGGCTGCATGCCGGTCTTCTTCAAATAATTCGCCCAGGCAGTCATGTAATCGCCGACCATCCGGTTGAAACGCTCCGTGCCCATCGCCTCGTTGTGGAATTTATCTCTGACGCACATAAACACGCAATACTGGCGGGCGCCACTCCAGAGCTCCACCCATTCATCCCAATTGGTGAAGTCCAGCTTATCGGCATTGGTCAATCTACCCTCGGCATCAAAGACGGCGCCTCTAGGCATCACGGCATTAGTAGCCCATGGACTGTCCACGTACATATCGCGCATCATCGCCATGTTGTCAACCAAGTTGCCGGGCGCCTTGTAATACTTGCCGCCGCCGTTGACATAATCCCAGCCGCCGACATGCAACGTCGGCGCTGCCGGAAACTGTCCGGCGATGCGCAATGCCACTGCGACTGTCAGTTCCGGCTGGCCGACCGCGGTTGCTTTGAGGCTACCCTGATAGACGCCATCAGCCAGGGTCGGCCGCCGGAAGGACAGCCAGACCTGGCGCGTGCACCCGGCCGGCACCCGCAGTCTCAGGCTGCCATCCGCCAATTCGGTCGGCTTCAGCGCTGCTGCTATCGGCTCCACCTGCTTCGTGTCAGTCGGCAGCATTTCGCACAGCCGCAAAGCTGCGCCCGCCGGGAAGCCTTCGACTGCAATCGTATAGTCCAAAGCGTCCGACGTCGGATTGCACAAGTTCACGGTTTCGCCGCGCACTTCGCCGCGCATCATTTCGACCTGCAATGGCGCTGCCTTGGCAGCGGCCGGTGGAATCGCTGTCAAAGACAAATTGTCCCAGCGGTTGTTGCGCCACAGGAACGGTCGGGTAAATCCAGCCGCCTGCAAGCAAACTGCGTTCATACTCAAAATGGCCTCATGGGTGGCATTCAAAGGCAGAATCGTGGTGAAATTAGCTGCATCGACCGCCAGAGGCTGGCCCAGGCTGGCCTTCAAGGCCGGAATCCGCGCCACCGCGGCGGCCAAACCAGGCGTCGTCTTAGGCAGGATGGCCAGACTCTCCTCAATGGCCAACAAGTCGCTCTGCAAGCGCTTACGAATGCTGTTCAACAGCTGCTGTCCCCAGAAATGCTCCCTCGTCGTCTCGGTCGACGCGCCGCCGGCAGCCTGAGCCAGCCAGGCGTCCTGGCCGCGATACACTTCGATTTCGTCACAAAATGCATAGGGGCTCTGTTTGAGCATGATCTGCACCCACCGGCCCTTGGTCTGCAATGCGCCGGTCGCATACCGGAAGACGTTGTATTTCCCCAGCGGCGGCGGCATGCGTTCCTGCATGCTCAGCACCACCAAATCGCCCTGGTAAAACCAAGTTTTCTGGTCACTGCTGACATAGATATGCATTTCTTCCGGCCAGGTGACATCGGAAACGCCTGCTGCCGTGTTCCACGCCAAGCCGCTGATTGGCTCCTCACGACCCAGGTCAATGGTAACGATAATTGGCATGCCGCGGGTCCATCCGACTGTGCTCTTCTGAGTCCAGAAATAGCCTTCGGAGTACACGCCGTCGGTCAGCTGGGTCTTGTCACCAGGGTCAGAGCAAAGTCCGTAGGACGGCGCTGGCGACAAGGTATACGGCTTGTTCAGGGCGACGTTTTCGCCAGGCGCCACGAACGGCTTAGCAGCTTCCACAGCAGCCGTAGCCAAGGCCGTCGCTGCTGCTGTCGCCGGCAACACGCTGACCTGGTCGATGCCTGACTTGCCAGCAGCCGCGGTGACGCTGCCAGTCAGACGCACGGTCAACTCGTTGTTTTTGCCGCTGGCGAATTTGCGGTCGAAATGCTTCCAGAAGCCATGCCGATCCGCATCGCCGCTCAGGCTGGCCAACACCTTGCCGTCTGCGCCGATGACCTCCACCATGGGCACACAGCCATTCGCCTTCAGCGAGGCGCGAAGGACATAGTCGGTGTCCGACTGGCACGCGACCTTCTGGACCAGCTGGCCGGTGCCAGGGCCGGCTGTGAAGACGACTGCGTTAGGCAACTCGTCCACCCCGAGGACGCCATCGTCATTGACATACCCCCAGCCACCGCTGCCAGCTGGCTCGGCCGTCCACTCTGGCGGCATGCCGCCGTACTTAGGACTGCCTTGACTGAATCCGCCATTCCGCACCAGGTCCTGTGCCTGCGCCGCAACTGCCAGCCCCAAAAACAACGCCAAGAACAACTGTCGCATCGTCATCTCCTTTATCTGATTCCGTGAAGTAACACCCCAAAAAAGAGTCAAAAAACTTGACAACCCGTTGGCTTGCAGTATATTATATATGCTACCAACATTATAATTCCACTCACCAACGAGGTTGCCAATGTTAAA
>JAAZKI010000060.1 GCA_012799905.1 Lentisphaerota bacterium
AAAAAAAGCCGAATAGTTGTTTTCATTCTTCGTTTTGGTGTTACAGTACAATTAACCGGAGACGGCGTGCAGTGACATTTCCCCTTAGTTGTGAAAAAAGGACAGGCAATGAAAATCCACATCATGACGGACCTTGAGGGGCCGAGCGGAACGAATGGACGCAGCGACGGCATCGGCAACAAGACCGTCAATCTCCCAATTGCCTGCCAGGTTTTAACTGAGGAAGTCAATGCCTGCGTCGAAGGACTGCGGGCCGGCGGCGCAGACCACATCGTAGTCTGGGACGGGCACGGCGGCAGCAATTCCATTGACATCACGAAACTCCATCCAGCCGCTGAACTCGGGACAATCGGCGGCGACCTCTATCCAGTCACATTCATTGACGCCAGTTACGACGCGGCTGTCCAGCTCGGCGCTCACGCTCTGCAAGGCGTTGCGGATGGCTACATGAACCATACATTCAACAGCCACGGCGTGGCCAATATGTGGCTGAATGGCGAACGCATCGGCGAAATCGGCATCGGCATCTGGAGAGCCGCCTATTTCCGGGTGCCGACTATCTTGATATCTGGCGACGACGCAGCCTGCCGCGAAGCCCATGCCTGCCTCCCGGATGGCGTGGCCACAGTGTCCACCAAGCGCAGCATCTCGCGCTACACCGTCATCAACCGCAATCCTGTCGCCGTGCGCGCTGATTTGCGCGCCGCCGCCGAACAGGCTCTGCGTAACTTGGCGAACTATAAGCCCAAGCCCATGCCCGACAAGTTTGAGCTGACCGTACAGATGATGTGCCCTAATTTGGCGGACAATTGGGAAAAACGCGGCGCCGAACGCCTTGACCACATGACTATACGCGTCTGCGGCACAGACTTTGTCGATGTCTGGTCACAGTATGCCGGCTGGGCGCCAGGAGTCCATAACCGGAAATTCGGCATCACTCCAGACTTCAATCGCAGTTAAGCCATCCTTAAAATGGCGCTTTCCATATCCTGTTTTATCGTTATCAAAAGGAGACTGTCGCATGCAATTTTTTGATGCTGCTGGTTTGCCGGAATTGAACGCCGGCGTTGCCCGGGTTAAGATCACGCCGCCTGTCGGGGTCGGCTTGGCCGGCTATTTCCATGAGCGCATCGCCAAGCGCGTCCGCGATGATTTGTTCTGCAACGTCGTTGTCCTGAAAGAAAGCGGCGATCCGATTGTCATTGTGTCCTTGGATATCATCGGGGTTTATTCCCCAATAGCTGACGAGACCAAGCGGCTGATTCTCGCCGCCACCGGCATTCCTGCCGCCAATGTGCTTTTGCACGCTACGCACACGCATACCGGCCCGATACCGACTCGCAGCCATATCCTGCCGCATTGCGCGGAATGGATTGATGCTTTGCCGGGACGCATTCTGGAGGGTGTCCAGGCCGCGCTTGCCGATCTCAAGCCAGTCATCGTCATCCCCGGCCGGGAAAACGTCCGCGACGCCGGGTCTGTGCGTGTCTGTCGGCAGAAGAGCGGCAAAGAGATGTTTGGCCGGACTGACAGCATTGGCCCGGCCGGCCCCTGCGACCGCGAGCTGTTGGCCTTGCGCATCTGCGATCTCCAGGGTGTGACCCGCGCTATGGTCGTCAACTACGCCATGCATCCTGACACTATTGGCGGCAGCAAGGCTGACTTTATTTCGGCAGACTGGCCCGGGGAAATCTGCAAGGCTATCAGTCAGGTCTATGGCAGCGAAGTGGTGACAGTGTTTTTGAACGGCTGCTGCGGCGACATCAATCACGGCATTGACCATCCCACCCGCCGAACCCGCAGCGGCGAGGCACGCGCCATCTCCATGGGTCGCACACTCGCAGCCGCCGCTATCCTGGCCACCGAGCAGGACGAGCCAATGGCAGCCAACAAGATTGGCGCGCGACTGGAAGTGCTGTCCATCCCCTATTATACCCGCACTCCTGAATTTTTGGCCGAAGTCGAAGCCGCCAGGAAGACGGCGGAGGGCTGGAATTCCGCCCTGGTCATCAAGAACGACCATTGGACTCACGATGGCGAGATAGCGCAGGTGCCGGTTCAAGTGCTGCGTTGCGGCGATGTGATGATGGTCGGTCTGCCCGGGGAAGTGTTCTCGCGCTGGGGACTGGAGCTGAAGCATTGGTCGCCGGCCCCGTTCACCCTTGTCGTCGAATTGGCGAATGGCTGTTTCAACTACATTCCCACGACTGACCAGGCCAACCGCGGCGCGTACGGCGCCAAGCCGGTCTTGTCACGCGCCCTGGAAGCCGATGCTGGCCGCAAGCTGGCAGACCAGGCCCAGGTCATGATGTGGGAACTCTGGGAATGAGCCAGCCTGGCACGCCGGTTTTCATCTCATACCTCATTCATCCGATCAGGACTGCTGAGCCATGACGAAGATAGCTTTTATCAGTGACATCCACGGCAACTTCGAAGCTCTCCAAGCTGTGATGACGGCCCTCAAGGAGGAAGCTTGCGACCTTACCGTCTGCCTCGGCGACATCGTCGGCTACGGGCCCTGTCCGAGCGAATGTGTGGATTACATTCGCCAGAACAATATCCAGGCCGTGCTTGGCAACCATGACGAATATGTCACGCTGCTTATGGACCCGCATGTGGAGCGCCTGCGGGAGGAAATCCGCATCGCCATTGAGTGGACCCAGGCGCAATTGTCCATGGATGACCTGAAATGGCTGGCTATGCTGCCGTTTGAAATGGCCGCCGAGGATTTTTTCACGATTATCCACGGGTCGTTCGCGCCAGGCAAGTGGCGCTATTGCCTGGACGAGGCGACGTTTGCCGCCAATTTCAAGAGCCAGGAAGTCCAGCTGGCCTTCTGCGGTCACAGCCATTCCCCGCTCATCGGCATTGACCGTCCTGATGGTACGCCCGTGGTCGATTACATCCGCCGTTGCAAATTGCCGGAAGAGGCAAAAATCATGGTCAACGTCGGCTCGGTCGGCCAGCCCCGAGACCGCGATCCGCGCGCCTGCGCGGTCACCTACGTGGTGGAAACCAGGGAACTGAAGCTCCATCGCGTGGAATACGACATTGCTGCGGTTCAGGAAAAAATTCGAGCCGCTGGTCTGCCAGAGAAATTCGCCGCGCGCCTGGAAGTCGGGCGCTGACAACGGGGGTGACTGACGCGCGAGCACAGAGGTCGCGCCAAGGAAAAAGAGCATGCGGAAGACATCAGGTTTTGTGTTGTTTCTGATTGTGATTCTCCTGGGCTGCCTGGCAGCCTGGCATTTTTGGCGTCAGCGCCAGGAACGCGAAGAGTCGCCGGCTACGGAACCAACTACGGAAACTGTCATTATGCCGCCGATAATCCCTCAACGTAAGAAGGGGCCATCCCCTGAATTCCTTGCCCTGGAAAAGGAAATCGCCGCCCTGGTGGACAAAGTCAAGGAGGCTGATGCTGAGCATCGCCGGTTGGTGCAGGAAGAAAAAAAGACGTTTCCTTTATTTGACCAGGAGGAAAACCTCAGTCCCGGCGAAATCGCGGCGCGACGTAAAAAACATGCCCAGGAGCAGCTTGCCCGTAAGAAGGCGGTCGCCGATGCCGGCGCTAAGCTGCGTGAACTTAATTTGGAATTGAAAAGAAAACGCCGAGAATTGCGCAACCTGTGAAGGAACGCCTCTGGCTGGAGCCACCAACCGCCGCTGTTGTTTACAACACAAATCGCTTCCAATCAAGTCGCGCATGCTTGAAGTTCAGAACGAGTCCGACCCGAAGTTTCGTAATTCTCAAATAGTTCAGTATTTGTCCTTTTTCATGGTAGGTAATTTGGTCAATGGTTTTGGTATCCACTATAATCTGATTGAATACGATCAAGTCAGGAATCAACAAGCCAACTTTTACGGTCTTGTATAGTATGTCGTATCGCGGCTGTTGCCAAAAGGGAATTCCTCGTAACCCAAACTCAATGCACAAGGCGTTCTCGTAAGCCTTTTCCAGCAACCCATGCCCAAGCGTATTTAACACTTCCATGGCGCAGCCTACGATCTGGTACGTTTCTTCCTCGAATAATAATTGACGTTTGTTTGTGTTCATTTGTTACTCCTTATCTAATGCTTTTTGTAAGAATTGCCATGTTTTTGACCACAGATAAACACAGATGAACACCGATGCTGTCTATAACGCTAATCAAGCATGGCACAACTGGGCTTAAGTGTATTTTCCTCCTTAATCAAAATTTAAATTTTGTGTTCATCCGTGTTCATTCGTGGTTTTTTAAGGTTTATAAACATGACAAAACTCCATCGTTTCCTCGCCATCGCTGTTGTTTTTGCGCTTGCTCCCTTCTGCTTTGCTTCGCCTTTGCCGGCCGATGCTATCGTTTTTGAGGCTGAGGACATGCGCGTGGACGGCTCTGGCGCCTGGCAGCCAAAGCCGCATTATCCGAACTGGTATGCCAGCAAGCCGTCCAAACTGCATTTTTTGGCTGGCAGCTATCCCGGCTTGGGTCAGGCTGAGCAGACGGTGCGCCTGCCGGAAGCAGGGACATTCCGGTTGCACGTCCGTTATCTTGACATCATCCGGTTTGATCATCGCTCTTTTAAAATCACGGTCAGCCAGGATGGTCGTGTGCTGGCCGAAAAGGAATTCGACCGTGAGTCGCTCCGCCAGACCCCGGAAGGGGAAAAGCGCTGGGGCAAGGGCTTTGGGCGCTTTGTCTGGGATAGCCTGGAGTTCACTGCTGCTGCTGGCGAGGCGACCGTGACTCTCAGCAAGACTTCGGCCGAGGTCAGCGTGGGCCACGTCCGCCAGCTTGATGTGTTCGTGCTGACGCGCGACCTGGCCTACGAGCCCGAGGTGACAGACCTGTATCCCTTGTACGTCCAGGTGGTCATGCTTCCTGAACAGCCAGGCCCGGTTGCCGTGCACCTGTTTATGCGCCGGTCGCATGCCCCCTACTATTCTCATGCCAACATCAACGCCCAAGGCCTGTTTCTCGGCTCAACTCACGGCGCGGATGACATGCCCGATGCGCATCTCAAGCCCGGTCAGGCCTCACCCTGGGTCAATTTATCGCCGCTGCTGACCTACAGCGGCAGTGACCGGATGTCGTTCAGAGCCATCACCACTTATCGTGGCAAGCCTGAGCCAGAGGCTGCCTTTGAACTGATCTTTTCCCGCACCCCGGATTTGACCGGACTGATCGGTCGCCCGGTCCGGAAGGGCGCAGGCAGCGGCATGATCGTCGCTTTTAACAATACGACCGGCGAGCTGGTGCCGGAGGAGGATGGCAGTCGGCAGAACCTGGAGCGAGCCCGGAATACGCCGGAGGTCGCGGGCGCACGGCCACGCGTCTTCCCCATGCTCACTGGCATGGTACTGACGCCGGAGGTCTCCATGTCTGCCAGCGTGGCACGGGAGCTGGAAGCGCTCAGCATCCTTGGTCTTAATGGCATCAGGCAGGTTTGCCCACCTTTCGTCGAGCAGGGCTTCACCCGCAATGTTGCCAGCGGCTTCTATTTCCATCTCAATCGTCCCGACTGCAAGTACGTCGTTGATGAGCAGAAATTGGCCGAACACATGGCCAAGCATCGTGCGGATATTGACTTCAGCCATGTTTTCGCTTTCAATATGATGGACGAGCCTGGCCTCGAACTCGAACATCTCCTTAATTGCGCCGTCTGCCAACAGGACTTCACCGCTTTTTTGGAGGCGCAACAGATCACCGCGGCGTTCCCGCTGACTGACGACCCGCAGGCAGGCCCTGCCTTCTATTGGTCTATGCGCTTTCTCATTCACCGGATGACCGAAAAATTGCGCGCCGGCACGTTAGCGGCGCGTGCGGCTGGCATCACGGTGCCGACTATGGTCAATTTCGCCATTGAACTCGTCTATAGTGGTAATTTAGTCAGACGCGGCGCTGACTGGTTTGACGTCTATAACTCCGGCGCACTGACCTTTGGCTGGCATGAAGACTGGGCCAATCACAGCCGGTCCTACCAGATCATCGGCTACCAGTCTGACGTGATGCGCGCCGCCTGCCGACGCAGCGGCATTCCTTTCGGCGTCTATAACATCCTCCAGGTGCACCCCTGGGAAATCCAGGCCAAGGCCTACACCGAAATCGGTCACGGCAA
>JAAZKI010000272.1 GCA_012799905.1 Lentisphaerota bacterium
GCGGGAGGCGACTTGAAGTGTTTCTCCACGCCATCCGGCTGTTCAGGCTGAATAGTCAAAAAAACGATAGGCCAAATCGCGAATCCGCATGCAATCCTATCCCGACAAACAACAACCATATACAAAATTTCCGTATATTCCGCGTGTTCAGTGGTTACAAAAAACAACCCTACAAAAAAAATCAGTGTTCATCTGTGTCCATCCGTGGTTAAAAATAGGTTGTGGACGGCTAGTCCACCCTAGGCTTTTTCGTGTATTTCGTGGTTAGAAAATCTTAAGTAACGAGTATTGGTCTCGCCCGTTGGGGCTCTTGTCGCTCCGCGACTTATAGCAAATCTTACTTTTTGTCACAACACTTCGCACATTAACGAGTTATAGATATACCACCCATGACTGAATGGCGGGAAAAATTCAAAACTTGGGCTCGCAGCGCTGCCTTGCCGCCGGGGTCGTGTCAGCTGGGGCTGTACGACGAGGATTTGCTGTCAGCCGGCCTGGCGCAGGTCTTGGCCTCTCGCAACGACGGCAGCCTAATCGTTGTGACGTCAGACAGCAGCCGGCTGGACGCTGTCGCCGCCAGTCTGGAATCATTCCGGAAATTGCTTGGTGACGACCGGTCTGTGATTCCATTGCCGGAAGTGGCTCTCAACCGCCAGCAGTGGGTGCCGGAAAACGAGGCAGGTCGTTGCGCCGCCTTGGAAACCGCGCTGTCCGGCAAGCCGGCCATTTATGTCACCACCGCCACTGTCTTGATGTCAGCGACCATTTCCCCGACCGGCTTCCAGGAGCGCACCTTCACCCTCCGCCGCGGCGACGAAGTCGACCTCGAAAGCCTGGCTAAACGCCTGGTTGACCTCGATTACGACAATGAATTCGAGGTCTGCAATCCCGGCGAATTTTCGCGCCGTGGCGGCATCATCGATATTTACTCGCCGCTCTATGACGCCCCAGTACGCCTGGAATTCTGGGGAAATGAAATTGACCGGATGCGCTTTTTCATGCCTGACAGCCAAGTGTCATTCCGGGATGTGGAAGAATTGCGGATCGTTCCCCGCGGCGTTGCGGTGCTGGTTGCGCCAGAAGAGGACAGCTCAACCGTCCTGGAGTATTTTCCCCCGAAAACACCGCTGGTTTTATGCGACCCCGAGGGCATTGCCGAGCATCTGGAAACGTATAGCGACGACGAGTTGCAAGAGCAATGGCAGGACACTCTGGCGACCGCTGTGACAGTCCAACTGCTGACCGGCCCAGCTGAAAATGTCGGCCACGCCGCAGGTGCAGGCAGCGAGGGTCGAGGGACGGGTAGGGCAGGTGCGACTGACACAGAGGCCGTTCCTGTGCTGCGGATTGACGCCCTCAGTCTGGGGGCAGAACTCGCGGACATGCTGCCCGAGCTGGGCGACGGTGCTGCTCTGTGGCATTGGCAGCAACTACGGGATGCCTTGACGCGATGGGCCACTAGCGACTATACGGTGGTGGCCTGCTGCGCTGGCTCCGGCGAGGCCGAACGGTTTCGGGAAATGCTCCAGGAGGATGAAAAGACTCGCGAACTGCCGATTCAGGTCGAAGAACACGAAATCGACCGCGGGCTGCTGCTGCCCAGTGTACGGCTGGTGCTGCTGAGTGACCAAGAGCTGTTTGGACGAAAAGCGCCGGTGCGACGACAAAAGCACCTGGATTATCGACGCGACCAAGCCGTCTGCGAGGCAATGGAGCTGGAGGAGGGCGAGTTGGCCGTGCACGTGACCCACGGCATCTGCCTTTACCACGGCATCCGCTATCTCGAAAGCGGCGGCGAATTGCAAGAAGTGGTCGAATTGGAATTTGCTGACGACGCCCGTCTCTACGTGCCGCTGGACCAAGTCAGCTTGATCAGCCGCTATCTGGGCGCTGGCAAAGGGACGCCGACCTTGAACAAACTCGGCGGCGTTGCTTGGCGCAATGCTCGCGACGGTGCTGCCGAAGCAGCGCAGGACCTGGCCGCTGAACTACTGCGGGTCGAAGCGATACGCCAGCAGGCCGAAGGCGTGCGCTTTAAGCCCCAAATCGAATGGGAACGCGCCTTTGCCAATGCCTTCCCCTACACCGAAACCGCTGACCAGACCGACGCTATCCAGGCCGTGCTCGCCGACATGGAGGACAGCAAGCCCATGGACCGCCTGCTTTGCGGCGACGTGGGCTACGGCAAGACCGAAGTAGCCATGCGGGCGGCCTTCCGAGCTGTGCTCAACGGCCATCAAGTCGCGGTGTTGACGCCGACAACTGTCCTCGCCCAGCAGCATCTCCGGACTTTCCGCGAGCGTTTTGCCGAATATCCTGTCGTGGTTGAGATGATCAGCCGATTCCGCACAGCCGCCGAACAGCGCGAAATTCTCGACCGTGTTGCCTTAGGCGAGGTCGATATTCTCATTGGCACGCATCGGATTTTGCAGAAGGACGTCGATTTTGCCCGATTGGGCTTGCTTGTCATCGACGAGGAGCAGCGCTTTGGCGTTAAGCACAAGCAGCGCCTGAAAAGCATGCGGGCCAACTTGGATATCCTGACCATGACCGCGACGCCGATTCCGCGGACGCTTTACTTCAGTTTGTCCGGCATCCGCAATTTGAGCACGATTATGACTGCTCCGAGCGACCGTTTGCCGATCAACACCATTGTTGCCCAGTTTGACCGCGAATTGATTCGTCAGGCGATTCTGCGGGAATTAGAGCGCGGCGGACAGGTCTATTTCTTGTACAACCGGGTGCAGACCATTGGACGCATGCTGACCATGCTCAGCGGCTTGGTTCCGACTGCTCGCATTGCCATTGCGCATGGCCAGATGGGCGCTGGCCAGTTGGAGACGGTCATGGCGCGGTTCATTCGCGGTGAAATCGACGTCTTGCTGTGCACGACGATCATTGAGAGCGGCGTTGACATCCCGAATGTCAACACGATCATCATTGACCGTGCTGACCGTTTTGGCTTGTCGGATTTATACCAGCTGCGCGGGCGGGTTGGACGCTATCACCGCCAGGCCTACGCATATTTGCTCTTGCCGCCCATGGGACAGCTGCCAGCCAATGCTCGCCAGCGCCTAGCTGCGATTCGTCGCTACACTCACCTCGGCGCTGGCTTCAGACTCGCTATGCGCGACTTAGAGATTCGCGGCGCCGGCAATATTTTAGGCGTTGAGCAGAGCGGTCATATTGCGGCGGTGGGTTTTGAGTTGTACTGCCAGCTGTTAAAGGACGCTGTTGACGGCTTGGAGAAGAGCCAGCTTGAGCGCCCCGTGCAGACGGATATTTATTTCGACCGATTGTCTTCTGCTCTCCAGGCTGCGCCGGGCAAGACTGCCATGTGTTTGCCAGCGGCCTACATCGGCGACGAAGCCGCCCGGGTGGATTGCTACAAGCGTCTTAGTCAGATCAGCAAGCCATCTGAGGTCGATGTCTTTGCCAATGAGTTGCGCGACCGCTTCGGGCCTTTGCCCAGCGCGACCGTAGTTTTGCTGGAGTTAGCCCGTGTTCGCGCGATGGCATTAGAGCGTCAGCTTATTCGGCTCAGCGTGCGTGAACGTCGCCTTGTCATAGAGACCCGACGCGGACTGTGGCGTGACAGCCGCAACAAAATTCCGGAACTCTCCAGCGACGACGGCCTCGAACAACTCCACGAAGTCCAAGCAATACTCCGCCGGGTGGGGTGAGGAGCGGGCGAACGGGTTCATCAGTGCTTTGGCCTGGTGTCCTCGTGTGTTCTCTGCGACCGTTCGGGTTGCTTTACAGCCATTTTTACACGGCTAATATTTGGTATTGCAGAGCAGAGATTAGCAGGCATATCCAGGTGAAAACGTTTGACAATCGACTTCCGAAGATATACTATAGGCGTGGTTCTCAACGACTATTTGCGCAAGTTTCATAGGATGGACTGCCGTTCACAACCTATTTTTAACCGCCAAGACGCCAAGAACGCCAAGGAGGGCACTAAGATTTTTTAGGGTATTCCGTGTAGCGGCAAAAACGCTAAAAGCGCCAAATTAAGGCAACTGCCGTCCACGACGTCCCTAGGGTGGACTAGCCGTCCACAACCTATTTTTTAACCACGGATGGACACAGATGAACACTGATTTTTTGTAGGATTGTTTTGTGTAACCACTGAACACGCGGAATATACGGAAATTTTGTTTAATGTGTAAAGTTTTGCATTGAGCGCCTGAAGTACA
>JAAZKI010000338.1 GCA_012799905.1 Lentisphaerota bacterium
AAACTATTTTTTTAACCACGAAAAACACGAAAGGACACGAAATTTTTGTTTTTTGGGTTGTTGTTGTAACCGCGGAATATACGGAAATTCCTTCTTTTATTGTGCGAAGTCTCGTAATGAACGCTTGCTGTACTGCCTTCCGGCTGCCGTCTATAAGCCTGGCGGCCCGAAGGGCTACAACATAAAAGCCCAGGGTAAGCGAAGCCCACCAAGGGCGAGCGCAGCCCTGGGTGGACGGATTATAATTTTGAGCCCCGCCAGGGGTGACACATAAGCGTTGATTTGATGAAAATTTTTCCCAAAAAACAAGAAGTTAGCTGATAGTAGCACGAGGAGAAAACGAACATGACGATGTCTCGCAACGTGGTTTTGTCAATGCTTTTGGCTGGCAGCCTGGCCTTGTCTGCGGCTAATCCGACTTTGGAGGCCGTGCCTCGGACTGATTGGGCCAAGAACTTGTCAGCTTCCCTGACCGCTCGGGCGGCGCAGCAGCAAGACATCCCGCTGATGTTCCTGGGCGATTCGATTACCATGTGCTGGGAGTACGCCTCTGACCATCAGTATCCCGGCGGCAAGAATGCCTGGGAGCGTTATTTCAAGCCTCTCGGCGCTGTCAACTACGGCGTCTCCGGCGACCGCGTCGAGCATGTGCTGTGGCGAGTCACGACCGGCCGCCAGCTGGAGTGCCGTCCTAAGGTGATTGTGCTCCTGATTGGCACCAACAATTTCGCGACCAAGACATCGGCGACCGACCTTGCCGCCGGCATTGAGAATTTGCTGGCCGTCATCCGCGCCGCTCTCCCGGAAACCAAGATTCTCACCTTGGGCATTCTGCCGCGTCAAGGCAACTACCCCATTGCCGAAGTCAACCGCCTCCTGGCCGAGGCTGCCCCGCGTCATGGCGCGGATTTCCTTGATGTCGGCCAGACCCTTTTGCAGGGACGCGCGACCGTCAGCCGGGCAGTGTTCCGGGACGGCCTGCATCTGTCTCCGGCTGGCTATGAGCTGTTTGCCCAGGCTCTCCTGCTGCCGGTCAAAAGACTTATGGGATTGGCGCCAACGGAGCGCGGCCGTCGCGATGATATGATCGGACTGGTCTATGAAACGGAGGAATGGAGCGAGCCGAAAGACGCTTGGCGCGTTAACCGGGGCGGTGACAACATCTGGACGCTGTGGACCACTGAGCCGGACAGCTGGATAAAGCGCTCCTGGGGACAGACGCTGCGCACCCCGGCCAACATCAAGACTGACCGCGCTACGCCGGAAGAGGGCGCACCGCCTCTGCATACGCGCCTGACCGACATCCCGGTCGGCGGCTACCAGGTCTTTGTCAGCGGGCCGAATCGCAATATCGCCTTGTCCTTGGACGGCAAGAATTGGACTAAATACTCTGGCGGCGAAGTCAGCCTGGGATTCTGGAATATCACTGACGGCGTGTTTGAAGTGTGGGCAGACGACCGCTACGCCACTCCCGGCAACACCGGGCCATCCTATTATGACTATATCCGCCTGGTGCCAGCCGAAGCGCCCGAAATCCAGCACGTGGCCGTGTTTACGCGCCCAGATGGCACGACCCAGATTTCCTGGCTGACAACAGCGACAACCCCACCGGCAGAATTCCGCTTTGGACGCCAAGGCGCACCCCAGGACAGCGTCGTCAAAGAGGACGGCGCCAACCTGCGCAACCACGCTATTATCCTTGAGGGACTGACGCCAGGGGTGACCTACGAAGGCAAAATCGTTTGCCGGCTGAGTCAGCAGACGGTTATGGAGTCAGCGCCAGTGGTCTTCGTGGCCGGACAGCGCCCGCAACCGCCGGCGACGGCGCCGCAGCGGGTGGAGCTGCGCGTGCACGAGCCGGTCAAACCGCGGCAGGCCTGGCCGGTGACCTCCGGCGTCCCCTTCGCGAAAGGCATGCTGGCCAGCGCTGACGACGCACGGCTCGTTAATGCCGATGGCCAGACAGTCGTGTCCCAGCGCGAGGTCACTGCGACCTGGCCGGACGGCAGCGTCAAGTGGCTGACTGTCGACTTTCTGGCAACTACGGGCGCTGATCGCGATGTGGTCTATGTCTTGGAAACCGGCCCTGGACTGGGGCTTCAAATCCTGATGGAGAAGCCATGGGATGCAGTTGTGTCGGCGCCAATCGCGACTGTGTCGCAGCTGCGGCTGGTTGACGGCCGCGTCTTGAACGCCGCTGCGCCAGCTGATGCGTATGCCTTGATTGCGCGGGGGCCTGGCAAGTTGACGTATCAGGCCAGCGGCGTGTACGCTGGCGAGGGCGAGGCCATGTTTGGCTGGCGCGGCGAGCAGACCGTGTACGCTGGCCAGCATCGTCTGCGCCGACACCGTTGGTACGTCGTCAATACGCATAAGCCGGAAGGTCACTTGCTGGTGAAAAGTCTGTCTTGGCAGCCAGCGGGCTGGACTGCGCCAGCGCCTTCTCTCAGCAACGGTGTTGCCGGCAGTCGACTGAACCTGCGGCAGGATTGGTCACAGCGGGCAGCCTTGAACGTTGACGGCAAAGCCTCCAACTTGGAGCGCGGAGACGGCTTTTTGCGGCTGGACACAGCACGCGCTCTGTGGGTGCGCGACTTCTGGCAGACCTGGCCCAAGGGCCTGAGCGCATCAGCCGAAGGCGCGGCCGTCATGATCCTGCCGGAATTGCCGGAAGGCTACCCAGGCAAGGACTTTGAAACTGTCAATCATTTGTTTGAACACTTCTATTGGTATCGCGATGGCGGCTATATGTTCCGGCGCGGCATGGAGAACATGGCCGAGGTGTGGACGTGCGAAGCGCCGGCTGATGGCCGCGCCGTTGACGCTGACCTGGCTCAATGGCTGGCGCATCCGTTGTTTGCCGCAGCCTCCCCCGAATACTACTGCGCCACCGGTGCTTTCGGCGCCATTGCGCCTAGCCGTCCCGGGCAGTTTGTCGCCTACGAAAAGGCTCTGGACCAGTCGTTTGCCAACTTGGAAAAAGGTCGCCGGCAGCGTCAAGAATACGGCTGGATGAACTTCGGCGACTGGTACGGCGAACGCCGCTGGAATTGGGGTAACAACGAATACGATATGAGCTATGTCTGCGCCGTCAATTTCGCTCGGCTGGGACGCCTGGACTTCCTGCGTCGCGGTGAAGAGATGGCTCGGCACTACACGACCACGGATTTTATCGCCTGGCCCTGGGACAGCGGCCTCCGCGAACGGATGTATGAGCATTGCGTTGGACACGTCGGCGGCTTTCTCGCTAAGGACGACCCGCGCTTCGCAGATGTCAACATGACCGGCTTTGTGCAGCCTCTGATTGATAATTCCGGCGGCCACTCTTTCCAGCCAGGCAATTTTTATTATGGCTGTCTGCTGGGCGAGCCGCGCTTTTTTGAGGTCGCGGAAATCGCCTGTCGCGCCCAAGCCCGCACCTTTACGCGGAATTTCCGGATTACGATTGAACGCGCCCCTGGCTGGGCTCTGACCAATGCGATGAACGCATATCTCTTCACCCACGATCCATATTACCTTAACGCTGCCCGCGTCTATGTCGCCAAAATCCGCGAGATGCAGAATCCGGAAACAGGTTGCCTTGACTTGCCGCAGGATCAGTCGGAATGCGATTGTCCAGACAAGCGCGCCCATCGCGGCGGCAAGGCTTTCGCCACTGGCGTGATGCTGCATGGGCTGTCCCTGTACCACCAGTTCGGCGACCCGGCCGATGCTGAAATGACCCGGGAGGTGATTGTCCGCTGCGCAAATTGGCTGCTCGACCACGCCTGGGACAGCGACAATCATGGCTTCCGCTACAAGACCGGCTGCCCGAAATATGCTGTTGGCCGCGGCTTCAGCCTGATTGTGACAGAGGGCATCGCGTACGCCGGCGTCATCTCCGGCAATCCGCGCTACTTGGAGTTTTTGAAGACGTACGCTGGTCGACCGCTGGCGCGCGCTGTCTCTGGCAGCGGCTACAGTTCTGGCAAGGGCTTCTCTTCGCCGCATCGCCACATGCCGCACCTGTTGAAGCTGCTCTTGGACCAAGGCGTGACAGATTTGGAAGACCTTGTGCACCAGGCCGCTGTCTCCAAGCCCTGGGTGTTTCTGGACCGCTCCGGCCAGGGCGTCCTGCGCTATGAAGTGTGGAATCCGCGCGCTGCGGAACAAGACTGCACCATGACCATAACCGGCCCGCCAGGCTTGAACGCGACGCCAGCGCAAGTCAGCTGGAAAGCGTCAGCCGGCCGCAGTCAAGCGCCGACAATCAACGTGCAATGGACTGGCGCCGCTGACGCCGCCAACCTGGAGCTGACCCTGAAATTGAAGATCGGCGGCTCAGACAGCGAGGCCAAGGTCGTGGTGCTGCCGGCCGCGCCATTGCCGGCTATTGGCAAGCGTCTGGGCTTTGTCGGCGGCGGCAATCATTTCACCTTGGCCGCATTGCGCCAGGCGGGTGGACAGCCGGAATTGATCGCTGATATCAATAAGGCGGACTGGAGCGGCTTTGGCTGTGTGATGATCGGCGGCGACAGCCTCAGAGTCACGACGCCAATGCTGACCCCAGCCGGCGCTGTGCGCTTACGCGCCTTTGTCGAGGCCGGTGGCAAAGTCTTGTTCTGGCAGTTGAATGACACCAATTGGCTGCCTGATGCGTTTGGGCCGCGTCTGGTCATGGAGGAACCCTCCGGAACCGCAGGCGCTATTTTGCTGTCTAATCATCC
>JAAZKI010000395.1 GCA_012799905.1 Lentisphaerota bacterium
ATGCGTAGTACTGGCGGCTCAAAGGGCCAGCAACATAAAAGCCCTGGGTGAGCGAAGCGAAGCCCTGGGTGAGGAGAATAATAATTTTGAGCCCCGCCAGGGGTGACACATAAGCGCCGTTTTGAGAAAAATCCTCTTTGGATGGGGTTCTACGTACGACTACATACACCGGCTGAAAGCTGGAACCGGCCCCAAAAAAGTTGATACAAGATTGCTACCACTATTCTTGATTTTCCGGTCAAAACAGCATGTTTCAGGACGTTGCAGGGCAAAAAAAAGGACTTACGATTTTTCGTCGTAAGTCCTTGATTATCAATGGTACCGGAGGCGGGACTTGAACCCGCACGCTCTTACGAGCACCAGATTTTGAGTCTAGCGCGTCTGCCATTCCGCCACTCCGGCTTGTGTGCCGACTATTAAGATAGATGACTTCCGCCACTCTGCAAATCGACGACCGTGATTTTTCCGGAAACCAACAAAATAGTCCCTCCAAAAACTCCGGCAGGTATTTCCCCGCATCAAGACCTATCTTCGTCAGGTCTCTTTCACCATAACGTCAACGCAATTGCCGCTGGTCACATTTCCAGCGCCTCGCCTAGCGCCTGGTAGCGCTGATACAGCACGTCATAATCGTGCGCCAAGTCGGGACGCGGTTCGTAGACGGCATCGAATCCCGAACTCATCTTGGTCATGGCAGTCATCGTGTCAGGATAAAATCCGCTGGCGACGGCGGCAAACATGGCAGCACCTAAGGCGCAAGCCTGCTCTGACCGGACAACCCGCAATGGCGCCTGCATGACATCTGCGCAAATCTGCATCACAAATGGCGATTTGCGGGCAATGCCGCCAACAGCTCTGATGCCATTGACAACAATGCCCTCTTCCCGAAAACGCTCCAGAATGGCGCGAGAACCAAAAGCCGTGGCCTCGACAAGGGCGCGGAAAACCATTGGCGGAGTCGTCGCCAGGTTCAGTCCGGTGATTGCGCCGGTCGCCTGCGGATTAGCGTCTGGACTGCGGCGGCCATTGAGCCAGTCCAAGGCCAAAACTGCGCCAGGTTGAACCTGCTCCGCATCAGCGGTCAGACGCGCGAAATCGACGTCGCCGCCATAGCTGACAAAGCGCCGGAACCAGGCATAAACATCGCCGAACGCTGATTGCCCTGCTTCCAGGCCGGTCATCCCTGGCAGCACTGAGCCATCCACCTGACCACAGATTCCACGCACGCAACGGTCAACTTTCGGCGCCACCAGCACATCGCAGGTGGACGTTCCCATGACCTTGACCATCTGACCCGGAGTAATGCCAGCGCCGACTGCGCCGACGTGGCAATCAATAGCGCCGCCAGCCACCGCAATGCCGGAAGGCAGCCCAAGCTGTTTCGCCCAAGTCGGCGTCAGAATGCCGACCGGCAAGTCGGCTGTGTACGTGTCTTGATAAAGCCGTTCGCGCCAGCCTGCCAGAAGCGGGTCCACGGCGCGCAGGAAATCGTCGCTGGGCAATCCACCCCAGGACGCATGCCACATGGCCTTGTGGCCAGCAGCGCAACGGCTGGGTCGAACCGGTGCGCCGGCCAGGGTGGCAGTGATCCAATCGCAAAGTTCGACGAATCCGACGGCAGCCTCACGCACGGCGTGGTCGCTGCGCAGCACATACAGCAGCTTGCTCCAGAACCACTCGCACGAATATATCCCACCGGAATAGCTGGTGTAGTCCACGCCGTCCCAGTTATGCGCCACCTCGTTGATGCGGTCCGCCTCGGCCATGGCAGTGTGGTCTTTCCACAGCACGAACATCGCGTTGGGATTGTCCTGGAAGTCCGGGCGCAGAGCCAAAGGTGCGCCATTGGCATCAACGGCGCAGGGTGTCGAACCCGTGGTATCAACGCCGATTCCAGCGATTCGTGTCGGCTCCAGGTCGGCTTTAGCCAGCGCTGCCTTGATGGCCGCAGTCATGGCTTCCAGGTAGTCCTGCGGATGCTGCCGGAACTGGCTCGCAGCGGCATTGCTGTACAGGCCATTTTTCCAACGGGGGTACTCCTGCACTGCCGTCGCGGTCATCTCGCCTTCGGCGGTAATCAAGGCGGCGCGCACGCTGTCGGTGCCAAAATCCAGGCCGATGAAGACATCTCGCATAGATTCATCCCCGCTAGACTGAACGGGCTGGCCGCCTTCTCGTCAGCGACCAGCCCGGGTTGTTTCGATAATCGTGCCAGCCAAGCCAAATGCTGGAACTGGCTGAAGCCAGCTTACAGCTTCACGACTTTGTTCTTCTTACCGGAGTCGTACAGCGCCATGATAAGCTTGTGGGTGGTGTTGAGGATAAGCTCGCCGCTGATTTCCGGGCTCTCGCCGTCGGCCAGAGCGTCATAGAAGTCATCAATCTGCTTAGCATGGCTGGCGCCCCAGTAGGACGGCCCGCCGCCGTAGTCAAAGACTTCGGCTGGGTTAGGCTTAGCCACGAATTCACGGCCGTCATAGAGGGTGACCTTGGCTTCTTCAGCGATAATTTTGGCTGTGCCCAGCTCGCAAGTCAATTCAATTTCGACAGCAGCGTCATGGCTGTAGTAGTTCATGCACCAGAAGGACGCCCTGACGCCATCCTTGAAGACGATCATGCCGTCTGCGCAGTCCTCGACTTCGATCACGCCCTTATGGCTGCGGTTGGCGATGCTGACGTCCACGGAATCGAGATTAGCGCCCTTGTCGCCATAGCCGACGAACCAGCACATCAGGTCGATGGTATGGATAGCCTGGTCAATGATAGCGCCGCCGCCTTCCTTGTCCCACGTGCCTTTCCAGTCGCTGCTGGTGTAGTATTCAGCCGTGCGGCACCAGGTGACATGGCAGCGCGCCGCGAGGATTTTGCCGAGTGCGCCGCTTTCCAGGGCTTTTTTCACCAGCTTTGAGCCGGCGTTATAGCGGTTTTGGAAAATGACGCCGAGAGTGCGGCCAGTCTTTTTCGAGGCGGCGACCATATCCTTGGCCTGCTGCATGGAAATGGCCATCGGCTTCTCGGTCAACACATGGCAGCCGAGTTCCATAGCGCGGATGGCGACCGGCGCATGCAGATAATGCGGCAAGCAGATGTGCACAACATCAAGCTTCTCTTTAGTAATCATCTCCTCGTAGTCAGTATAGACTTTTTTGCATCCGAACAGCTGGGCGCGCGCTTTGGCCCGATCAAGCTCCAAATCACAGCAGGCTACGACCTTGGCGTTCTCCTGCGCTTGCACTGGCATGCCGTGGAAAGGCGAAATGCGGCCACAGCCAATGATTCCAACCTTGAATTTTTTCATGTTGCGCTGATTTCTTTCTTTACTTGCCGAAATACGAACTTTGCAGCCGGAAGGCGGCACTTACTGGGACAAAATGAGTAATATAACTGCGGTTGCGGGAATTGGTAATGCAACTGGGTAAAAAACAGAGACAAGGCGTCCCAAGAGGGGGTCGCCTGCGGCACAAAAGGATATGGACGTGGCGGACAGCGTAGTCCAAACTCACCCTCGCCCCTCGCCCCTCGCCCCTCGCCCCTCGCCCCTCGCCCCTCGCCCCAAGGGGCTGCCCTCAGGGCTTAGCGTATTCACGAACTCGTCGTGCGGCGGCTTTGCCGCGGGCGATGATGTCCTCTTCGCCGGGAACGACGCGATGGCGCATAAGCACGCGGCCATTGCAGACCACTGTGTCGATGCAGGAGCTGTCAGCCGAATACACCACATTAGCCAGCAGATGATGGTCAGCGACGAGCAGGGAATTATCGCTGTCCAGGAGCAGGCAGTCTGCCAGCTGGCCAGGGGCGATTTCGCCTGCCTCCAGGCCAAAGGCGCGGGCGCTGACCGCGGTCGCCGCTGCAAACACGTCTTCAGCCTTGCCGGCGGTCGGATCGCCGGCTTCATCCTTAGCGGCCAGGGCAGCAAATTTCATTTCTTCGAGCATGGAGAGATTATTGTTGGAGCTGCACCCGTCCGTACCCAGGGCAATTCGGATGCCGGCCTTGGCTGCCGCCTGGAAGCGGAAACGGCCGGACACCAGCTTCAGGTTTGAGCAGGGGTTGTGGGCGATGACGCAATCGCGTTCGCGGAGAATTGCGATATCGTCATCGGTCAGATGGCAGCAATGCGCCAAGATGGTGCGCGGCCCTAGCACGCCGAGGCGGTCGAGATAAGCAATCGGCGTCGCCTGATGCGCTTGCTGGCAGTCATCGACTTCGCGCTGAGTCTCGGCGGCGTGGATATGCAGATAGCCGCCAAAGTCCTGCGCCTCTTCCCACGCCCGCTTCAGGCCCAGGTCTGATACCGTGTAGATAGCGTGCGGCGCTGGTATGATCATAATCCGCTCCGAATACGAACTGCGAGCCGCTATGATGGCCGCATTATCGCGCTCATTGCGTTCCAGGACTACGCCGGGGCTGGATTCGATGTACAGCAAGCCAATGGCAGCCCGCACTCCCATTTCCTCCACGGCGCGAATGGTTTCCGCCTGTCCCCAGTACATATCATTGAAGAACACTGTCCCGGTCTTGATCATTTCCAGGATGGCCAGGCGGCTTCCGTCATAGACGTCTTCCGGCGTCAATTTGGCTTCAGTTGGCCAAATGTATTCATTCAACCAGACGAACAGGTCCAGGTCATCGGCAAAGCCGCGGAGCAAGGACATGGCCGCATGGGTATGAGCATTGTAGAAGGCTGGAATCATCGCCATGCCGGCGGCGTCCAGGGTTTCGGCGCCGTCCGGAGCAGCGAGGTCAGCCCCCAGCGCCGCAAACCGATTGCCCTTAATCAGCACGTCGACCAGGGCGCCATTGACATGCGTATTTTTAATCAACAACTGGTTCATGCGTTTTCTTTCTTGACCCGCTGCGTTGGCCTCATCCTCCAAGCAGGGCACGCGCAACGGAAAAATAGATGAACAGGGAAAAGGCGTCCACGATCGTAGTGATCATCGGGCTTGCCATCAGAGCCGGGTCGCAACGCAGGCATTTCGCCGCCATTGGCAGCGCCCCGCCGATAAACTTAGCAAAGACAACCGTGATGAACAGGGTCACGGTCACCGTCAGGTTAGTGCGTATATCAGCATTTTTCACCAAGAAGAAAATGCGAAGGAAGTTCACCGTCGCCAAGCTGATTCCCACCAGGATGCCGACGCGTATTTCCTTCCAGAATACTTGCAGCCAATGTCGCAGCTCAATTTCGCCGACCGCCATACCGCGGATAATGAGCGTTGACGCCTGTGCACCGCAATTGCCGCCGGTGTCCATCAGCATTGGGATGAAAGCCGCAAGGAACACCGCCGTCTGCAACAACTCCTGGAAATGGTTGATGATAGCGCCTGTAAACGTAGCCGAGATCATCAATATCAGCAGCCACACGATACGGTTGCGCGCCAGGCGCCAGATGCCGGTCTTGAGGTATTCGTCCTCCGAGGGATGCAGAGCCGCCATCTTCTCAAAGTCTTCGGTGTTCTCTGCCTCGATAACGTCGATGATATCGTCAACCGTGATAATTCCGACCAGACGATCCTCGCGGTCCACCACCGGCATCACGATCAAGTCGTAGTCCTTGAACTTCTCAGCCACCTCTTCCTGGTCTTCGAGGGTATGGACATAGATCACCGACGTCGTCATAATGTCCCGCACCAGGCTGTCTTCTGGACTGAGGATAAGACGTCGCAGCGACACCGCACCGGTCAATTTGCGGCCTTCGCCGACGACATAGCAAGTATAAATTGTTTCCTTGCCGCCGCCTTGACGGCGGACATTGTCCAGCGCCTCCCGGGCAGTCAATTTTTCCGACAAGATGACGTATTCGACGGTCATCAGGCTGCCGGCACTGTAGTCAGGGTATTGAAGTATCTTGTTGATTTCGCCGCGCTTGGCTGGTTCGGCCTGACTGAGGATGGCATTGACCATATTAGCCGGCAACTCTTCCAGGAAATCGACGGCATCGTCAACCGGGAGTTCCTTGAGGATGAGTGACAGCCGGTGCTTGGAAATGCCGTCCACGACTTGTCGTTGCAGGTCGCTGGGCAAATAGGTGAAGACAGCTGCGGCCTGGTCTTTCGGCAGCATGCTGAAAATAAGCAGCTGTTTATCCGGTTCTTCGACGTTTTCGAGTTCGTAGGCGACGTCCACCGGATTCATGGCAATCATCATCGTCCGCAATTCGGCATGGCGGTTTTCCTCCAACATCTCCACAAATTGTCCCATTGGCAGAGCCCTCCTTAATTGTCTTTCCATTTCCTCAAATCAAATATTCTAAAACCCGGCGACATCACGCCGCCGGGCATGCCGTTATATAGTTATGGCGTCATCCTCAATCCTTGGGCGCGGACAGCCACACCGGCCAGGCAGCGTCCTGGCGGAGTGCGCCGTCAACGAGTTGGATGACGATAGTCAGCGGCGCATCTTCGTCACCGGAGCGGTGGTGCGAGCCTATTTCGATAGGTACGCGAAAGGAAGCCGGCGGCAGTTCGTGCTTGCGGATCAACTCAACGCCGTTTTGGTAGACGACGCAGCGTCCGGGCAAGCCGCGAAAGTTCAGGAACAGCCGCTGGCGGCTTCTGACATCGGTCGGCAATTCGGTCATCTGGCAATTCAGCAGCAGCCACAGTGGCTTGTCGGCCATGTCTGGTGGCACTTGTCCTCGCCAAGGCCGGTCTAGCCGGAAAGGCTGGGACACGGCAGCAGCCCGCCAAGCGGCCAAGGAGTCCTTCTGCCAGGCGTAATTGATGGCAGTGCCATCGCGATCAATCCGTAGCAGTGCAAAGCTCGGCAGGGGCCGTACCGGCTCGGCGTCCCGGAACAAAGCCTGCCAGCCAAGCCCGACCAAGTCGCCAGCAGCGTTTTCCCAGCGTTCCTGCCAAAGCAGCCACGGTGACAGCTCAGCCTTGAAATTTTGCCGGAAAAGTTGCAATTGCCGTGCTGCGTCCAGCCCGGCGGTCATAGCGTCAGCGTCAGCCTGGTCGCGGTTCAGGGTTGTCCAGACCTTGAACTGGAGAACGGCGTGTTCATGGTGCAGGAACAGTTTTTCCAGTCCCTCCTTCAGTTCTGTATGATTTCCTGCAGCGGCCTTAGCCAGTGCGAGGTCAAGGGGCTTCACCGTGTCCTCGACTTCCTCCAGGGTCAAGCGAGTTTTGAGCAATTCCGCCAAGGCGGGCATTTCCGGCAAACAGTAGCCATGTTCCGGGCAACTCAGGCTGGGAAGAACCCTGGTATTGAACAGTTCTTCCCAGGCTTGACGATAGGCCAGGACATGCGGCGCTGCTTCGTGATAGATAGGCGTCAAGTCAGAGTCAGGCGCTGGCGCGGCCGGACTCAGTCCCAGGGGGAGCAACGGCAAGGGAATGGCATCAGCAGGAGCGTCGTGCCAACCCAGCAGAACCGGCGAACGCCCGTAGAGATAAGCGCGGTCGCAGGAGGAAACGGCGAGGTTAGACGTTCCGAGGCAACTAATCAATGGAATGGCCAACGCCAGCAGGACAGCTGCAAAGAATGCGGTTTTGAACTTCACCGTGACAGCCTCCTGGTTTTCGGCTAGCCCGAGAGGGCGAAACGTAACTCCAATCTGACCAGGCCCTGGACGGCCAGTCGTGCCGCGGCAGGACAGCCAGGGCAAAAAACGAATAAAATTATAATATAACTCCAAAACCGCCAGAGGATGACGACATGCTTGACATTTGCGAATATCTGACATTCCTTGCTTTCTAGCAACAGCTGAAAAACCGAGAGACATCTAAAGCGTGATGACATGAACTGGAAGAATCGCCGTTTATGGCTTTCTGCCCGGTTCGAACCGGCTTAAAACCAGTAAAATAAGTTTTTTTTTTGCAAAAAATGCGTTTTTTTTCAAAAAAAAGCAAAAAAACCTCTTGGAATGACTTGCAAATCACTATAAGTGCATAGTAAAGTATAATGGCTTACGGGGATAGTATCATTTTCTGGATGCATGGTGCATCCAGAGTAATCACCCTCAAACAAGGAAGGTTGAGCCATGAACGCAGAATTCTATGATGTGAAAGAGCGGAAAAAGGTCAAGGCTACCGTCATTGAAAAAGTGACGTATGCCAATGGTCGCCATGCTTTCAAAGCGCAAACCAAAGATGGCCGCAGCCTCACGCGTTTTGTCAACGCGGACGAGTTTGAGAAGGCCGACGTTCCCTGCGCCAAAGGCGGAGCCAAAGCCAAGAAAGCTGCCAAGAAGAAATAACTCACAGCGAATTGGCGAACTGCAAGCGTTCGAGGTTCAGAACCATTCACCGAATGCAAAAGAAGGCTGTCTGGTCATGCCAGCGGCCTTCTTTTTTTGTGCGTATTTCAGGTTAAGCTTTCAGGGACAGGCGGCCAGTGTAGTCCAAACTCACTCTCGCCCCTCGCCCCTCGCCCCTAGAAAAAGCCCCTCGCCCCTAGAAAAAGCCCCTCGCCCCTTGCCTGAGACCGCTGCTCATCGGATTTCCGAATATCAATGAGTAACCGATTACGTTCAGGCTGGCTTTCGCAATTCTTCGATATGGTCCAGGGTTCGGTCGATGGCGCCGCGATAACGCTCAACGACTTGTCGCGCTTTTCGACCTAAATTTTCCCGTTCAGCGGGGGAAGCCAGGAGGCGTCGCAAAGCCGGCTCTAAGGCCGCCTCGTCCGGCAGCTCAATGGCTGCCTGGTGCTGCTGGAACAAGGCAGCCACCGTCCGGAAATTTTCCATATGGCAGCCATGCAGGATTGCCTTGCCGAAAATAGCCGGCTCAATGATATTATGGCCGCCCGTCTGACCAGCCAGGCTTTTGCCGACGTATGCGATGTCAGCCGCGCCATAAAAATTCATCAGTTCGCCGGTGGTATTGACCAGGAGCACATCAGCTGGGCCAGCGGCGTTTTCAGCCGTTGGCTTCAGCAACTTCCAGGTCAGGCCGCGATCCCGCAGGATTTTTTCGATTTCCGGCGTCCGTTCGCAATGCCGCGGCACCAGGATCAGCCGCAGGGTCGGAAAGTCAGGCCGGAGTTTTTGATAGGCATCGCAGATAATTTCTTCTTCGCCGGCATGAGTGCTGCCCGCAATGAAAGTCACGCGTTCACCAGGGCCGAAGCAAGCGTCCAGGGCGGCAGTCTTGTCCGCCTGGTTCATATCTGGCACCTGATCGAATTTCATGGTATCGCAGACCTTGATTCTGGGGTCGTCGCCGAGGACGCGGGCGATGCGGCTGGCGTCTTCCGACGTCTGCACGCAGAGGCAGCTGAAAGAAGAGAAAATAGGCCGGAAGATAAAAGACCACTTGGCGTAGCCGCGGCTGGACTTGTCCGACATCCGGCCATTGACCAGCACGACCTTGGCGCCGCGGCGGGCGGCCTGACGGATGAGATTCGGCCAGATTTCGACTTCGAAGATGACGAGCACGACTGGGCGAATCAAATTCAAGGCGCGACGAATCGCCCACCAGAAGTCAATGGGGCAATAGATGATCTCAATGCCGGGGGGGAGCTTCTGTTTGGCCGTGGCATAGGCGGTTGAGGTGCTGCAAGAAAAGACCAGGCTGTCCTCGGGGCGCCGTTCCTGCCAGCGCCGTATGAAGCTAATGGCCGCGACCGTTTCGCCGACGCTGACAGCGTGAATCCACACCGGGCTGGTCAGCGCCCGCAAGCGACTGGCGGTCTCTCGGTCAAAAAAACCGGCGCGCTGCCAATACTCGCGGGTGAGGCCGCCGCGGCGACGTAGATGCACGACGTAATACGGCAGGTAAATCAAAAAAAGCAGCGGAAAAAGAAGATTATAGAGCAAAAACATAAGCGGCTTCCCAGAACTCGTTGTTGAAAACGCCGACGTATAAACGTAAGCCGGCAACGCCGAAAATCAACCCGACAGCAAAGGGCTTTTTCGAGGGGCGAGGGGCGAGGGGCGAGGGGCGAGGGGCTGAATGTTGAATGCTGAATGTTGAATGCTGAATGTTGAATGCTGAATGTTGAATGCTGAATGTTGAATGCTGAATGCTGAGTGCTGAATGCTGAATGTTGAATGCGAAGGCGCATTTCATAATTCATAATTCATAATTCATAATTCGTTAGGGGCGAGGGGCGAGGGGCTTTTGTGGACGGTGTGGACGGTGTGGACGGTAGGCTGACGCATAAATTACATGCAGCCGCCACCGTCCACCATGTCCACCGCGTCCACAATGTCCACAGCCACAGCGACAAAACACTAAAAGCACGAAACGTACGACACTGTCCACCGCGTCCACAATCCAATGTCCCCGCTTTGGCCGCTTGCTTTGTTTTTGCAAAATTATGGCATACGTTATCGTTATGTCAGCCAACAGGCGATGGCCTGTTGCGTCCCTGTCTCCAAAATCGTTAAACGGGAGCGATCATGTTTATCAAGCACCTCGGCTCTGCAATCACTCTGTCCTGTCTTTTAGCTTCCACCTTGGCCTGGGGCCAACACAACCTAAGCGGCGTCTACGGGATCATCAATGGCATTGACCAGGCGGCGCAGTCCTGCTTTCTGCTCACGTCAACGACTTATGACCCACAAACTCAGGAAGGAACCTGCAAGCACCAGATTTTCTGGAATGACAAAACTGTCTTCAACATCACCAAGACCATGACTGCCATGACTGACATCAAGCCAGACGATGTTGTCCTCATCGACTTAGTCGCCGCTCAAGCTGCCCTGGCTCAGGAGGGCAAGCCATTCCAGGCAGCCAGGGTAATCGTCCAGCCGGCTGGAACCAAAGCTGTCGTCGGCTGGGCCAACAGCGCCAAAACACGTTTGATGACGACAGTCACGCCGTTGGCTGCCACGAAGGGGGAAATCACCCTGGATGGACAAAAAATCACCTTCAGCGCACGGCCGCAGGCTTTGCAGAAGACCGAGCTTTTCCCAGTCGCTGAATTGAAGAATTCCCTAACCCAGGTTCGGGTGTTTGGCGCTTTGCAGGAGGATGGGCGTTTTCTTTGCTCGCTTATGCAGGTCACCCCCTTGCCTGACCCGCGCTTGACCGACGATCCGAATCTGCCACGCGTGTTAGTCATTGGCGACTCCATCAGCATGAACTATCACGAAGCCGCCAAGCAGGCCCTCGCCGGCAAGGCTAACTACTATCGCATCAACGGCAATTCCGGCGACACCAACCGCGGCGTGGCCAATTTCGCACTTTGGCTTGGCGACACCTCGGTCAAAGGGCTGCATTGGGATGTGGTGGTCATCAATCACGGCCTGCATGACCTGCGCCTGCTTGACGGCGATGTGCACCAGGTGAGCCTGGAACAGTACCGCAAGAACCTCGAAGCCATCTTCACGATGGCCGTCAGCAAAGACTTCAAGGTCATCTGGTGCACCACCACGCCCGTCCCTGGAACCCGCACCTCCGGCTCCCGACGACGCAAAGATGACGACAAGCCCTACAACCAGGTCGCCGCCGAAGTGTTGCGGAAATTCCCCTCCATCACTGTCTGCGACCTCAACGCATTCGTCCGCGGCAGCAGCGTCTTTGATCAATGGCGCCTGGGCGTCGACGTCCATTTCAAGGATGAAGAACGCGTAGCCCTGGGCCAGAAGGTCGCAGAAACGATCCTGAGCGTCCTGCAAAAATGATGGAGCAGGGCCGTGGGGCTTTTTCTAGGGGCGAGGGGCATTTTCTAGGGGCGAGGGGCGAGGGGCATTTTTTAGGGGCGAGGGGCGAGGGGCATTTTTTAG
>JAAZKI010000076.1 GCA_012799905.1 Lentisphaerota bacterium
ACCGAGACCTACACGCGCCTAGCTCAGAACCGCCAGTCGCTGATCTGCGCAGAACGCGAGGACGGCGCCTGCATATTCCTGACTCCTGACAACCGATGCCGCATCCATCCGGTCAAACCCATGCAGTGCCGCACCTTTCCCGGCGAGTGGGACGTACCGCCCGAGTACCGCAAACTCTGCAAAGCCCGGCAGGGCCAGGCTGACCTTGGCGCCAACGCCTACACCCCGAACGTCATCCATGTGCTCGGACACCCGATGCTTCCCTTGGATTGCACCGTCCATTCGGCTGACGCACAAGTGTTCAACTGCCATAACTTCTGCGTGCTCCTCGAATATCTGCACATTCCCTACGTCTATTACGGCCTCAAAGGCTCGCGATTGCCAGGCCCGGCCGGCGAATTCGTGGACATCGGCCGACCAACCGGCACCTGGCGCTACGGCAACCGCTGGCACGTCACCTACAACCGACGCCTCAGTCGACGCCTGGAGAACAACCGGGGGCCGGAAGGCAAGCCGGAACTGATCGCCTCGCTGTATGGCGCTGCCCAGTCTGATATCGACCCGCAGGGCCTCCCAGTCTTCGAACCGATGGTCGGCTATGACCATTGCTGGACATCCTACCGGGTCTTCCCATCCTACGCGCATCAGCATACTATCTACGCCATCATGCCGGAGCGAACCCGCGACGACCGGTTTTTTGACACCGTCATCCCGCATTTCGTCGAACCGGAAAACTACGGCCTGGCTGAACCGCCGAAGGAGGAATACTTGCTTTACCTTGGGCGAGACGTTCCGGCCAAAGGCATGGACTTAGCGCGGCAATGCGCCGAGGACACCGGCATTCGCCTGGTCACGGCTCATTCCGGGTGGCACGGCGAGGCCAAAGCCAAGCTGATTGGCCAGGCCCGGGCTGTACTTATGCCCACCCTGTATGTTGAGCCTTTCGGCTATGTCGCCATTGAAGCCCAAATGTGCGGGACGCCCATCATCACCACCGACTGGGGCGCCTTCGTCGAAACCGTCGAACACGGCGTCACCGGCTTCCGCTGCCGAACTGCCGCTGAATTCGCCGCCGCCGTCCAAATGGCGCCAAAACTCGACCGCGCCGCCATCCGCGCCGCCGCGATCAAGCGCTTCAGCGTCGCCGCCGTCGCCAAACAATATGCCTCTTATTTCCAATTCATCTGGAATGTTCACGAAAATGATGGATATTATAGCCGTGACGCTTTCCGGGACACTACTTTTCCGTGGTTGTCTGAACAACCGTAAATGATAAAGAACAAGACAGGAGTTGGAACGATGGCCAAAGCCAAACCAAAACCAGACATTCTCGACGACCTTTTTGGCGCCGATGAAGAGAAACCGCGTCGCCGCCGCCGGGTAGCGGCGCCCGCGACGCCCGGAGCAGGCCCGAGTGGCCCGGCCATGTCCGGCGGCCCGAGCGGCCCAGCCATGTCCGGCGGACCCAGCGGTCCGGCCATGTCCGGCGGACCGAGTGGCCCTGCCATGTCCGGCGGTCCCGCCATCAAAGGCAAAGGCGCTGCCCCGGCAGCCCCGACCAAGCGCCGGAAACGCCTCAACAAGGATGAGATGAAGGCTCTCTACGGCTGAAGCCAGCACTGGAAACGCCTTGCCACCGGGGCGGTCACACCCGCACCGGTGGCTTTTTATTTGACGGCAGGCGGAAACTCGCCCCGGACTAAAGTCCGGGCACTGAACAGAAGCAAAACAACAGCTCGCCCCTAAAAAAGCCAACCGCCATGACGGACAGCATTGTCCAAGCTCAGCTCGCCCCTCGCCCCTCGCCCCTAAAAAAAAAGCCCCTCGCCCCTAAAAAAAAGCCCGTCGCCCCTCGCCATGACGGACAGCATTGTCCAAGCTCATCTCGCCCCTCGCCCCTCGCCCCTCGCCCCTAAAAAAGCCCCTCGCCCCTAAAAAAAAAGCCCCTCGCCCCTAAAAAAAAGCCCTTAATTTTTGAGGTTATTCATGTTGCCGTCATATTTCTGGGACATTGCGCTGTTAGTCGGGGTTGTTGGGATGTCGGTCGGGGTGGCCTATTTGTACCGTCCTGAGCACAAGGCGCTCATTCTCAGCCTGCCGATTCCCTCCAGCCTGGCCTTGTTGTCCCTGGGGGAGAATGTCAACGCCAGCAATATCCTTGGGCTTACTTTGCTGTTGTTGTTCACGCACACGGTTCGCATCCTCTATGTCAACGTCGGCATCGGCATCGTACCTGCTATTGCCGGCGGGGTGGCGCTCTACTGCGGCCTGGGCATAGGCCTGCAGAAAGTCTATCCTATGACCCATGCGGGCTTTATCGTCGCGCTAGTCTGGAACTACCTTTTAGCTGGTCTGATGATGCGGTATTTTCCGCATCGCGACGAGCCTGGCCAGCGCAGCCAAATGCCTGTCGTCCAGAAGGTCATCATCCTGACCGCTGTGATCAGCGGCCTGATTCTTCTCAAGCGTCAACTGGGCGGTTTCATGACTGCCTTTCCCATGGTCGGCGTCGTGACCGCCTATGAAGGCCGTCATTCGCTCTGGAGCATCTGCCGGCAAATCCCCCTGATTATGATGACCATGGGCGCAGTCAACCTCGTCATCTACTGCCTTAGCCCGCACCTGAGACTCGGTCTTGCCCTGACCGTAGCTCTCAGCCTGTTCGTGGTGATAATGATACCGCTGCATCGGCGCCAATGGAAACAAAAAACGCCTGCGGCGGCGGCAATAGCGGAAAAAAACAAGGCGACATAACAACGTCCGGATAAATTTTTCATCAATATGGAACTTATGCATTTGCGCATTAGAACATCCGCTAATACATTGACTTGTGTAAAAATCACAACCAATATGTTTCCGCACCGACGGGACTAGCACAGGCTTTTTTCGCCATAACATCCACGCAACTGCCACAAACAACCCCGAACGTTTCCTGGTGGAAAAGCACTTGCAGCGCTTTTCGTGCATGACCATCCACAATTTCCTTCTAATTTTTCAGGAATATCGGTATGACTGCCCCACCTCCCCAAACTAAACGAGTCTCTTTTCGCCGAATCGCCCTCATCGTCGCCATCTTGGCGCTCATCGCATGCGTGGCGGCAATCGGCGTTGCGCTGGCCCGCAACCTGCGCAATGCATCTCGCATCCAGGAGGCTTTCAAACTGGCTGACAGTGAGACCAATGACGAGTTGGCGTTGAAGTTGCTAAGCGCCTGCATCAAAAACGACCCTAACCAGGAGGAGGCCTACGTTAAAATAGCCCGCATCTACGAACGCATGGGCGAATGGAACAAGGCAGCGGCGACCTGGCAATATGCGATCAGCCTTAATGCGACGCAGACCGACTATGTCAACGCACGCCTGCTCGCCCTGTTCCGGGGTCAGGACTATGTGGCGCTCGCCACCGCCCTTGACGCCATGCGGCAAAACAAGACCCTGACGCCGCCTCAAGCCGTGCTGCACGCCTTGGCGCTCTGTAAAACCGGCCGGATAGGCGTTGCCCGCGAACTGCTGGTGACGATTACAGACCAGGAAGCCCTGGCCTCGTCAACCGGAAAACTGCTGACCGTTTATGTCAACGCCAGAAATACGCCCAGAAAAGACGTGATCGCCGCTCTGACCGAGTTCACCAAGGACCCAGAGCCGGCCATAGCCTTTGACGCTATGGACGTCTTGGCAGGCGCCGCCCTCGCTGGCGGCGATTTCGAGCAAGCGGAAAAATGGCTCACCGAAGCGTGTGCCCTCCTCCCAGAAACAGGCCGAATCAGACTGGGAAATTTCTATTTTCAACGCCAGGATTTCGACCGTGCGCTGCCTTTGTACCTCGAAGTGCTGGAACGTGACATCAACCCGGACATCGCGACCCGCGTGGGTGATATCTACGCCAGCCGCAACGACCGCGATGCGCTGCAAGAACTCTATAAAAAATACCGGCTCGGCAACAAGGCGATAGTGCTGGCTGGGTATTACCTGGAAGCGCTGATCGCCTTCCTGGACCATGAGGACGCCAAGCTCGCTGATGCCTTGAAACGACTGAACAACGTCTACAACACCCCGGTCGCCATACTGATGACGCTTTACTCGGGCTTGAAGCAGGACCAGGTCGCCGAAGTCACCAAGGCTCTCAGCCTTATCCAGGCTAATTACCCTGGCAACAACACCATCCAAAAACGAGCCATGGATATGGTCATGCCTTACATTGCCACCCTGGCCAACAACCAACGCCTGCAAGAGGCAGCCCAGCTGGCAGTCATCATCCGAGATGAAAAGAACTCTCCGCTCCTCCTGGAGCAAATCGTCCTGACCGATAAGCTGGGCCGCGGCATTCTCACCGGCAATGAAGTCTCGGCGGCCTTGAGCCGTTTTCCGGAAGACCAGCAAATCCTGTACATCGCCGCAGCATTCGCCCTGTCTCAAGGCGATTATGCGGCAGCTCGCAAACACGCCCAGACAAATTTGCGCCTGGACGACACCAAGATACCGATACAACTGATATACCTTTTCGCCTTGGGCGGACTGGACGAAAAGGACGACCTGGCCGCCGCCTTTAAACAGTTCAGAACCAAGGCGCCGGATGACCCCAACCTGGCAAGAGCCTACTTGATATACTGCACGCGCCATCAAAAAATCGACGAACTGAAAGCGCTGCGGAAGGAAGCAGACAGTAAAACCACGCCCGACTTCCAAGCCATTGCCCAATATGTCGAAGCAGAGCTGGCCTGGCAGCGCAAAGACCTCCCGGCCATGACCACCGCCCTGAAAAAAGCCATTGCCCTCAAGCCCGTCAATGTCCGCGATTTTGTCGAAGTTGAAATCGCCTACCGGGCGGCTTACTTGCTGGCGACCGCTGATGCCATCGAACCGGCCATCCAACTGTATGAAACAATCGCTGATTATTACAGCCAAAAGCCCTTGCTGCTGGTCAACCTTTCCGAACTCTACGCCGCTAATAACCAGCCGGAAAAGGCGGCGAACGCCGCCTTGAACGCACGCCAGCTCATGCCGACTTGGCCCACCGCAAGCGAATGCTATGGCGTCCGGCTGCTGGAAACCAAGGACTATGCTCGCGCGGTTGAAACCCTGACCCCACTGCTCCGGCAGCCAGAGCGCTCAGCACGCGTGTTCGACAGCTGGACCAAAGCGATGGAGGGTCTTATCCGTAACCAATTCGATGCCGGGCAACTCGAACTCTGCCTGGCCTCTTGCGCCACCCTGGCCAAAGAGACGCCTAATCACCCGGTCGCCGCTGAATTCACCAAAAAGGCCAAAGCTAAACTCGACAAGCCAGCACCATGAATGAGGTGAATGACAGATAAGAGCCAAAAACTGTTGCTTTATCCACAGATTACGCAGATAGCGCAGATTTTTTCTGGGTGTGGGGTGGACATCAGCCGCGCAGCCGGCAGAAACACCAAAAGCGCGAAACATACAGCAGGCTAAAGCCAGAACTACATACAGCAGGCCTTCAGCCAGCAAAATTGTATCATGCTTACAGTCATGCCCCTTTGCGCCGTAGGCGCTTAACCATGCTTAACCCCAGGCTTCAGCCTGGGGATAGGCGTGCCCCGAAAGTGGTGCCTTGTAAAGGCACTACAGAAGACTGACTCATTATGACCGATTATCCCTCCTGCACATTTTTGCTAGCAGGCGACTTGCATCTTGACATACTTGCGATACAGTATAATACTGTCAGTTTAGCTGAATTTTGGATTGGGGTTGTAGCGCAATTGGTTAGAGCATCGCCCTGTCACGGCGAAGGTCGCGGGTTCGAGTCCCGTCAACCCCGCCAATCCTTTTTCAGCAGATTGCTTGTACGAGACACATCGGGGTTGTAGCGCAATTGGTTAGAGCATCGCCCTGTCACGGCGAAGGTCGCGGGTTCGAGTCCCGTCAACCCCGCCATCCCATGTCGTTTCACAAAGCCCGCCCGGGAACTTCGGGCGGGCTTTTTTCATGCCGAGCCCCGACCCACCAGTCAGGTCAGAGCAAGGAGCCGAGAAATGCGCCAGCGTTATGTTTTCCTTGATCGTGACGACACGCTGATCGTTGACAAGCAGTATCTGCGCGATCCGGCCGGGATTGAGTTCACGCCCCGCGCCCTGGAGGGTCTCCAGCGTTTGCGGGCAGCCGGTTATGGCCTCATCCTGATCACCAACCAGTCCGGCATCGGCCGCGGCTTGCTGACGGAAGACGACCTTACTGCTATCCACGCCCGTCTGCGAGACCTGCTCGCCCGGCAGGGTCTCGCCTTGGACGCCATCTACTACTGCCCGCATCATCCCCAGGACGGCTGCAACTGCCGAAAACCAGCTACGGGAATGCTCGAACAAGCCTGCCGCGATTTCGAGGTCGATATCGCGCAATCAGCCATGATCGGCGACAGCGAGGCTGATATCAAAATGGGACGCGCCTTTGGCCTGACCACCATCCAGCTCCGCCTGGACGACAGTCGGCCGAATCACGGCGCCGATTACCTGGCAACTGACCTGGCCGAAGCCGCCGACTGGCTGCTGAACCGGCCGCGTTAGTCCTGAAACAGCAGCCCCAAGGACGCCATCACGACAGCAAGCGGGCGTAAAGGTCAGCATACTGACGGGCGATGGTCGCTGCCTGAAAACGGCGGACATTGGCAAAACCAGCAGCCACTAAGCCAGCCCGATAAGCGCTATCCGTGGTCATTTTGAGAAGACCGGCGCGGATGGACGCTACGTCAAACGGATCGACGTAGCAGGCGCCGTCGTCACCGCCGACTTCGGGCAGGGGCGGTGTCAGCGAAGTCAGCACGGGACGGCCAACCGCCTGCGCTTCAATGACCGGCAGGCCAAATCCCTCATACGTTGACGGAAAACAGACTAAGTCACACTGCTCGTACTCATGCAGCATCTGCTCGTCAGACAAATTTTCCCCTTGCGAAAAGTCGATGCGACGCAGCTCCAATTCGCGTTTTTGGGCGTCATGCAGCGGCCCGATGATTCGCAAGTGACACGGAATGCCCTCCAAGGCCGCTATGCTCCGCTCAAGGTTCTTGTTAGGCGTCACATTGAAATGTAGAATTCGCGGCCGGTCTGACCAGGCGGCTTCCGTCTTGCGGACGAATTGCGGCTGGAGCGGATTATGAATGACGACGACCTTTTCCGGGGCGACCGGCGTCAGGCGGAGCAATTCCTGCCGGGTCTGTTCCGACACGCAAGTTACAGCCGTGCAGCGGCTTATAGGCCAATCGACCCAGAGTTTCTTCACCAGCCAGCGTCGCCAGCCTCGGAGTTGCGCCAAGTAGCCGAAATCATGGATGGTCAGCACTGACTTCCGGCCGCCCAGACCCAGGACGCAGTAGTTGACGTCACCAGTCACATGCACCAGCTCCGCTTTCACGCGCCGGGACCAAACGATGTTCATCAGGACGTTCCAGAATGAACCGCTTTCCCGCGGCACTTGATGCGTGGAACCCACAATGCCCTGTGAACGCAACTGCGCCAAAATCGGCGCAAAAACGCGCTCAATGCTGTATGTGCCTGGACGACGGCGAAATATATAGGCGATATCCATGATGGCTTTAGGGCGAGGGGCGAGAATTAGGGGCGAGGGGCGAGGGGCTGAATGCTGAATGTTGAATGCTGAATGCTGAATGCTGAATGCTGAATGCTGAATGCTGAATGCTGAATGCTGAATGCTGAATGCTGAATGCTGAATGCTGAATGCTGAATGTTGAATGCTGAATGCTGAATGCTGAATGCTG
>JAAZKI010000430.1 GCA_012799905.1 Lentisphaerota bacterium
CGGCCCGAGCCCCGAGGATGACGGCCTGGCGAGCGCCGGTCAGACTAGGAGCAGTCTGGAGAGCGGCGGTCGTCTCCGCCTGCCATTGCTGCCAGGTCGCCTCGCCGTGGACGCCGCTGCTGTCGCCAGTGCCGCTTAAGTCAAAGCGCAGGGTCGCGATGCCGAGCTCAGCCAGTTGCCAGGACAGGCGGACGAGCATGCGAAAGGCGCAGCGCTTCTCCTCGCCAAAAGGCTCGCAGACCACAAGGACGGCGTCAGGCTGATCGTGGTCAGGTTGGCACAGGCCGACATGTAGCGACCGTCCGGCAAGATGGAGGTATCCGTGTTGTTCGCGCATAAGGCTGACTGGGCGCTGGTTGAGCGTCCGAGGTATTATTTTGAAGTTCGCAGATAGCGGCGGTAGATATTGTGGCGCAGGTAGCGACCGAGGCGGAGGTACCAGGGCGGATTGTTATAGCACTCAAGAACTTGTTCGCTCAGCAGGCCGGGATAGAAGGATTCTGTGATTTTGGCAAAGGAAAAGTTATCCGAGTTGGTGAACAGTCGGGAAGCGAGCCGGCGCCAGGGCGGGGATTTTTTGGAGCTCTGGACTGCGGTGGCGAAATCGATCAAATAGGGTCGAACTTCGCTGTCGACGAGGATATTGGCTCGGCGCATGTCGCCATGGGAAATGCCGGCGTCATGCATAGTTTTCAGCATGTCAGCCAGTTCCAGGAAGAAGTCGCTGGTTGGAAAGCGGTCAGCCGGCATGGATTCCGGGGTTTTCAGCGGTTTGGTGTCACGGAGGAATTCGATGGCGATGGTGTCCTTGCCCAGCAGGGCATACGGTTTTGGGGCGCGGACTGTCTCCAGGCTTTGCACCAGCCGGAGTTTGTCGAATTCGTTACGCAGGCATCTGCGGCCAATCAGCCAGCGGATGAACCACGGCCGGTCAATGTAGGTTTTGATCAGGTAGCAGCAGTCGTCCAGGGTCAGGCGGAAGATGTCGGCATCGGCAATGGACTTGGCCTGCTGGATAAGTTGAGCATGTTCCAGCATGGCCGACAGCGAGCCGACGGCAACTAGAAAATCTTGCAGCTTTTGCGTTGCTTGCTCAGGAGTGATTTTATTCTCGGTGGACATCAAGTATATTATATAGATAGAGGGCTTCGGGCGCCGGCCGAGTCGTCGGCAGTGGCCATTTGTTATGGATATAACGTTCGAGTTAGGATTTTATCCGATGCGGCGGTGCCTTTTTTGTGGGGCGCCTGAAGCTGATTTCATGGCCTTGGGATTGTTTTCGACCGGAGTTTCTGGCGCTGGCTAGTCGCGGCGGTTCGGTCGAATTTGTTCAAGGCCGTCAATACTATAGCACCGCCCCGGCGTCGATTGTAGCCGTGTCGGCACAAAAAAATGACGGTTTTAGCATTGAAGCAGTTCAAATGATACAGTTTGTGCAGGTATCCAAGGCCTTTGGGACGCAACAGGTCATCAACGAGGTTACGTTTACGGTTCATCCTGGTGAGCGGGTTGGTTTGGTCGGCCCGAATGGGGCGGGGAAGAGTACGCTGTTCGAGATGCTGGCGGGCGGGTTGCCGCCGGACAAGGGCGAGGTTGTGCGGCCGACAGCGCTGCGGCTGGGCTATGTCCGCCAGCAGTTGTACGGCCTAGGGGAGGGCGAGTCGCTGCTTGACTATGTCGAGAATGCGATTCCTGAATTGAATGACCTGCATGACGAAATTGAGCATCTGGAAGCTCGGCTGCCGTCCGTTGGCGCCGAGGAGCGCGCCCGTCTGCTCAATCGCTTAGGCGCAATGCAGACCGAGTTTGAGCATCAAGGCGGCTATGAATTGAAGACCAGGGCAGAGGCGACCCTGTCTGGGCTTGGTTTTGACATTAGCCGTTTTGACGAACCGTTTTCCGCTTTCAGCGGCGGCTGGAAAATTCGGGCGGAACTGGCTCGAATCCTGGTGTCGCGGCCGGATATTTTGTTGTTGGACGAGCCGACCAACTACCTTGATGTCCCAGCAGTGGAATGGCTGCTTGACTACCTCAAGGCATACAGCGGAACGCTGCTCTTAGTGTCGCACGATCGCTACTTGCTTAACACGCTTACCACGGTGACGCTGGAGGTCATGGGTGGGCGGGTGACCCGTTACAACGGCAATTATGCGCACTACGTCCAGGAGCGGGAGGCGAGGCATGAGCAGCTGCTGGCGCAGCAGCGCAATATTGACCGGCGACGGGAGCAGCTGGAGCGCTTTGTCGACCGCTTTAAGTACAAAGCGACCAAGGCCGCGCAAGCGCAGAGCCGCCAGAAGATGCTTGACCGCCTGGAAGAAGTCGAGATTCCTCAGGTCGTGGTCAAAGCGCCGAAAATCATCCTGCCGACGCCGCCGCGCTCCGGCCAGGAAGTGGTGCGGATTGAAGACGGCTATTTTTCCTATGACGGCAAGACCGATGTCCTGCAAGAGGTCAATCTGCGTCTGGAGCGCGGCGAGAAGGCGGCGTTCGTCGGCCTCAACGGCATGGGCAAGACGACGCTGCTGCGGCTGATTGCCGGAAAAATGCCTTTGCGTAGCGGACGGTTGACGCTTGGGCACGGCGTGACCATCGGGTACCAATCCCAGGATTACTTAGAGACTATGGACGGCGAAAAGACCGTCTTTGACACAGTACGCCAGGCGTCCGGCGACCGTTCTGACGGCGAACTGCGCAACCTTTTGGGCGGATTTGGCTTTCCTGGCGACGCTATTGACAAGCGCGTGCAGGTGCTCAGCGGCGGCGAAAAAGTCCGCCTGGCCCTGGCAAGGCTGCTGATGCGGCCGAATAATTTTCTGCTTCTGGACGAGCCGACCACGCATCTTGACATTTACGCCCGTGAAGCCTTAGAGGATGCCTTGCGGGATTACCCGGGGACGCTGTGCCTGGTCAGCCATGACATCACCTTTGTCCGCAATCTGGCGACGACCATTTTCGCCCTGTCGCCTGGCAAGGTGACCCGATATTACGGGAATTACGACTATTACCGCGAGAAACTGCGCGAGCAGGAATTATTGCGCCAAGGACAGCCTTTGCCGCAGCCGACGCTCGCTGATACCCGCCCCCCGCTGGGACGACGCGACCGCAAGCGCGAGGAAGCCCAAATCCGGGATGAATTCAGCCGCGAACGCCGCCAGTGGGAAGAAGCCGTCGCCGCAGCAGAAACGGAAAGCGAAGCTTTGGAAAAAGAACAAGCCGAAATCTTCGATACCCTCGCTGAAGCTCTCCCCGGAACTGACTTTGCCGCCTTGAATCGACGACTGGCGGCGATTAAGGAAGAAATCGAAGCCGCTGCCGAACGCTGGGAAGAAGCAGCCGTCGCCTTGGAGGACGTCCGCAAAAGACAGGAAGAGAAATTGAACAGCATCTCCTGAATGCTGAATGCTGAATGCTGAATGCTGAGGCGCATTTCATAATTCACAATTCATAATTCATAATTCGTTAGGGGCGAGGGGCTTTTTTTAGGGGCGAGGGGCGAGGGGCGAGGGGCTTTTTTTAGGGGCGAGGGGCGAGGGGCGAG
>JAAZKI010000001.1 GCA_012799905.1 Lentisphaerota bacterium
AAGTGCGCCTGCTGCGAGTGCTGCAAGAAAGATCGTATGAGCCCCTCGGGGCGGTCAAGGCCGTCAAGACCAACGTCCGCATCATCGCTGCGACCCATAGGAATTTGCGCGAGATGGTGCAAGACGGGGAATTCCGGGAAGACCTCTTCTATCGTATCAACGTAATTGAGATGGAGATGCCGCCATTGCGCGAACGCAAGGAGGACATCCCATTCCTGGTGGACAGCTTTATCCGGCGCTTCAATTTGTCCATGAATCGCAATGTCTCAGGCATCAGCCAGACAGCGTTGCGCCTGCTGTCAGCGTACTCCTGGCCGGGGAATATCCGTCAGCTGGAAAATGTGATTGAGCGCTCCATGGTGTTTTGCAAAGGCGCCTTGATTGAACCGGCTGACCTTCCGGCTGAGCTGACCGAGGGGATGCCGCTCCCGGATGAAAGTGCACCGACCACCGGGGCGATCAGCGATGCAGTCCAGCAGTCGGAAAGACAGGCAATTCATGCCGCCTTGGAGAAGACAGGCGGAAATCGCCGCCAAGCCGCCCAACTGCTGGGCATTCATCCAACCACCTTCTACCGAAAACTGAAATCCCTGGGAATCGTCCTGGAAATGCCGGATGGCCGCCGGAAAGCATCAGCTAAAAAGACGGCACGCAAGACAAAATTGCAGTGAAGATAGCCGCAAGGCTTGCGAAAATGCTACACTGTCGCTGGATTGACTGGCTTTTTTGCCACGGTATGATCTTTTCGAAAATTTCTCATCCTCTTCTTTAGCAATAAGTTGCAGTTACTTCTTTAGTCTGGCATGCTTTCTGCTGGATACTACAGTGTAACTAAAACAGGAAGGCTTGCAAATGCGTATAGCCATTACAGTACATCGAGAGACCGGACGCGTATCGCCTTTGTTTGAGGCGTCTGAGATGGCGATTATCGTTGACCGCCATCGCGGGATGATTCGCAGCCAGAATGAGGTCGCGTTGCCCGTTCTGCCGGAGGACAAGATCAAGCTTTTGTCATCTCTTGGGGTGCAGGTATTGCTGTGCGGGGCGATTGCCAATGAGACGGCCAATCTGGTTGCTCAGCATGGATTGCGTCTGCATTCATTTGCCGCTGGGGAGTGGGGCGAGGTGCTGGCTGGTTGGCGGCCAGGCTGTCGTTTACAGGATTGCCATCTGATGCCGGGTTGCGGCCGCCGGCGTCAGCAACGTTGTCAAAACAGAGGCCGCTCATGGAGGCAGAAATGAAAGTAATTTTAACCAGTCAAGGTGATTCGTTGGATGCGGCGATGGACGCCCGTTTTGGCCGTGCCGCCAAATTCCTTTTGTGGGATTCTTCGACCCAGGCTGTCACCGTCGTTGACAACCAGCAGAGTTTGGATGCTCCGCAGGGAGCAGGCATCCAGGCTGCGATGACGGTGATTAAGCAAGGCGCAAATGCGGTTATCACCAGTCATTGCGGCCCAAAGGCTTTTCGGGTTTTGCAGGAAGCCGGGGTCAAAGTCTATTTAACCAAGGCAGCCAAATGCCGGGAGGCGCTGCAATTATTCCAGGACGGCAAGTTGCAGGAGGCCAGCAACGCTAATGTGGAAGGACACTGGACATGAAGGTCGCAGTAGCATCAGGCAAGGGTGGGACTGGCAAGACGACCGTCAGCCTGGCATTGGCGGCAGCGGCGGAATCGCCCTGCCTGCTGCTTGACTGCGACGTGGAAGAGCCCAATTGTCATCTTTTCACGTCAGCAGAACCCTGGCGCACCGAAGGCGTCGATGTCTTGGTTCCGGAGTTTTTAGGCGACGGTTGCGACGGCTGCGGCGCTTGCGTCCGCTCCTGCCGTTTCAACGTCCTGGCCGGTTTTGGCCGGAAGGTAATGGTGTTTGCTGAGATGTGCCATTCTTGCGGCGGCTGCGTTCTGGCCTGTCCGCATGGGGCTTTGCGGGAGATACCATATTCGATTGGCCGCCTGGAGTTCCGTCATGCCGAGGGCTTTGAACTGATTTCGGGCGTTATGAATGTCGGCTATGCCATGGCTCCGCCGCTGATTCGGCAGCTGAAAAAGCATTTGCCGGCGTCTGGATTGGCGCTGCTTGACTGTCCGCCGGGAACGTCTTGCTCCATGGTGACGTCTGTTCGTGACTGTGACTTTGTGGTCTTAGTGACTGAGCCAACGCCTTTTGGACTGCACGACTTGCGGCTGGCGGTGGACACTTTGGCAGAACTCAATCTGCCTTGCGGCGTCATCGTCAACCGCGCCGAAGCCGGAGCTACCTTGATTCATGATTATTGCCAGGAAGCCGAGCTGCCCATACTGCTGGAAATACCTCTTTCCCGGCAGATTGCGGAGACGTGCTCAGCAGGCGGCGGCTTGCTGGATGCCTGTCCTGATTTAAAGGAACCCCTCCAGGCGCTCTTAGCCCAAACGCTGCCTGGCTTGTTGGCAGGAAGGAGCGTTGCGTCATGAAGGAGATTCTGGTAATCAGCGGCAAGGGCGGTGCTGGCAAAACTAGCCTGACCGCAGCGTTGGCCGGACTGATGGCGCCGTGCGTCCTGGTGGACTGCGATGTCGACGCCGCTGACCTGCATCTGTTGTTGCAGCCCGAAGTGCAGGAGACACATCCGTTTATATCCGGACAAGAGCCGGTGCTTGACGGCTCCCGGTGCGTTGGCTGCGGGCGCTGCGAAGAATTATGCCGTTTCGAGGCGATTCGGTTGTCGCCGGCTGGCAAACCTAGCCTTGTGCCCGGCGCTTGCGAAGGCTGCGGCGTCTGTGCTGACCACTGCCCCGAAAAGGCCATTGCAATGACGCCTCGGCAGTGCGGCGAATGGCATCGTTCGGCAACTCCCGTGGGCACAATGATCCATGCCCGGCTCTTCCCGGGCGCGGAAAATTCCGGCAAACTGGTCGCATCCATTAGAAAGACGGCCAGGGAGACCGCCTTGGCGCAGGGCTGTGATTTTCTCTTGTCGGACGGACCGCCTGGCATTGGCTGCCCGGTCATCGCATCTCTGAGTGGTGTCGACTTTGCCCTTTTGGTCACTGAACCGAGCGTTTCCGGCTTGCATGACTTGCAGCGAGCCGCAGAGCTGGTTCGGGGATTTGAAGTTGATTTCCAAGTCGTCATCAATAAAGCAGATATCCATCCCGCAATGACGGCCGATATCGAGGATTTTTGTAAAAGCCAGCAAATCGACGTGGCTGGAAAAATTTCTTATTCGCGATTGTTTGTCGAGGCTTTGCGAAAAGGCCAAACTGTCATGGCGCATCCCGGCTCTGAGCCGGAACAGGAAATAATGGCTCTGTGGAAGCATTTAAGCAGCCTCAAAGCCTTTCAGAAAACCCCTAACAATGATAAGGAAGCTGAAGCATGAAAATCGCTATTCCGTTGGCAGACG
>JAAZKI010000310.1 GCA_012799905.1 Lentisphaerota bacterium
CGTCGTCGACGAAGACACGGCTGCCACCCTGATGGACGCCATCCAGGAGCTGCGCGATGACATCGGCGCCTTTGAAGGCGTCAAAGCCTTCCAGCTCCCAGTCGAAAAAATGACCGGCGACGTGTGACGCATACGCAGTGGACGGAGTTGACATAGTGGACATAGTGGACAGCGCTTGCCGTATGTACCGTACGTAGTTCAAACTTCAGTTTGCCGTATGCACCTCGCTTGCAGGAGCATGGTTCAAACTTTAGTTTGCAGTATGTACCGTAGCACAGGTGCAACACTCTGTGTCTTCGCTCCACCGTCCACTAACGTCCATTACGGTCCACGTCCACTGCCACTAAAGTCCACTAAAGTCCATCGTCCATCGTCTACTAATGTCCACAAAAGTCCACTAAAGTCCATTGTCCACTGTCCACTAAACTCCTCGCCCCTTTCATTCTAAAAAACAGCAGATTGGCGAGAAAGGAGTATATTATTCAACAAGGCATAACTCCGCCTCTGTCTCTTACCGATGCGCAGTTTTTCCCCAAACCACAGGAGGTTTGCCATGTTGCCCATTCGCCTAACTTGTTGTTTTGCCGTCGTTATGACGGCAGTCTGCCTGGCGCAAGCCCCCCGCCCTGACCTCGTCGCCCAGGTTAGAGCCCGCACTTTGGCCGAGGCTCACGCCTCCTGGTGGGGTTTTGACCGCGAAGACTCCACCGACGCTCTCCAGACCGCCATCGATTCCGGCGTGCCAACCCTGATCATCGACAAAATGCCCTCGCCTTGGATCGTCCGTCCCCTCTTTCTGGCCAGCAACCAAACTATCATCTTCCAGGAAGGCGCTGTCCTGGAAGCCAAACGCGGCGATTTCCTCGGCATACGGGACGCCTTGCTGAAGGCAGAAGAGCAAAGCAACATCACCATCACAGCGCTGGGCAAAGGCGCCCTGCTCCGCATGCACATCGCCGACTACCAGGCTGAGCCGTACCAAAAAGCCGAATGGCGTCACGGCATCAGCCTGCTCAGCGTCAGTAAAGTCGCCATCTCCAACCTCACTATCGCTGACAGCGGTGGAGACGGCATCTACCTCGGCACCAAGACCCGCGGCAAATTCAACACCGACGTCACCATCAAAAACGTCGTCTGCGTCAACAACAACCGCCAAGGCATCAGCGTTATCAACGCCGTCAACCTGCTAATCGAAGACTGCGTCCTCAAGGATACAGCCGGAACTCCGCCCAAAGCCGGCATCGACTTTGAGCCCAATCACTTTTCCGAACGAATTGAAAACTGCGTTCTACGCAACGTGATTGCCAGCAACAATGCCGGCGGCGGCTTCATTGTCAGCCTGCATCAACATCGGGCGCAGACGCCGCCGGTGTCCGTGCGCTTCGAAAACTGCCGTTCCGTAAATGATCGGAGCAACGGCTTCATCGTCATCGCCCAGAATTCCCCTGGCCAATCAGTCACCGGGACAGTCGAAATCATCAATTGCACGGTCGAGAATGCTGCAGGCCCCGGCCTGGCTGTGGCTGGCAACGCCGCTAACAGCGGCCTCAAGATTCTCGTCAAAGATTCGCGTTTCATCAATTGCGCTGACAATGACGACCATAATGCGGCGCCTATCGTTTTCCGCAACAAGGGCGAAGAACCGGCTGAACCGCTCGGCGGACTCCGCGTCAGCAATCTCGAAATCGTTGAGTCACGGTCGCGACCGCCCATCGCTCTGCACGAACATTCCCCCACGCCGTCAGGACTGGCCAAAGTGTACGGCGAACTGACCCTGCACCGAAACGGCCAAAAAAGCACTATCGCTCTGAACGACGAATGGGTGAAAACGAATTTTCCGGTGCGAACCTTCCGGTCGGTTCCCCGGGTCATGCCGAAATTGACCCGTCTGGCGCCGGCAAAAGAAGTCATCAACTACCAAGGCACGGCCGTCACCCTGCCTGCCGTCAAAGTCCGCAACAACGCCGTCTACTACATACATGCCAAGACTGGACAAACCATTACCTTCACTGTCCACCTCGGGCTTGTGCCTCGGGCGAGGACGCCGAACGTGCCTTGCATCCTGCGCACACCGTCCGGAGACGCCCTTGAACTCGGTCAACTCGCCGCCGATGCAGACCAGGCCTTTACCGTCGCCAAAGCCCCGGAAACCGGCATTTACACTCTTGAATTCCCTGACCTGAAGCGCAACTACACTATTCTCAAGGCCAGCAACCGCCCTGCCGCCCTGCTGGCACCCGAACGAGGCTTGAATTTCTTCTGCACTAATCAATCGTTCCAAATCTTTGCGCCAGCCAATTCAAACGCCTTTGCTCTCAAATTCTGGGGCGCTGGACAGGAAGGGGTCAAAATCACCCTGCGCGAGCCGGACGGCAACGACGTCTGGACTCAAGACAACATCTTCGCAGCCGAGCAGTTCGACGCCACCGACGCGCAGGCCAAAGCCGGCGGCCTATGGACAGTCATTCCCCAAAAGCCGAGCTCCGGCGTCCTGGAAGACTACTATATGCAAATCTTCGGCGTTCCGCCCCTAATCGTACTTTGGCCAGCCGACGCCCTGCCCAGCAAGCCCTGACCGCAATACAACTAGGAACGCCTCAGCACATTATAGATGCGCACGACAAGCTAACGAAAGAAGCAAGGTGAGAAATGTCTAAACATGAAAAGGATTATACGCCACCAAAAAAAAGGCTGAAAATTATCCCAGTTCTCTTTATTGCAGCCTTTTTTATCATACAAATTCTGGCC
>JAAZKI010000151.1 GCA_012799905.1 Lentisphaerota bacterium
GACTTGGCAATGGAGCCGAACATCTGCTGCGGCGACTTGGCGGAAGACGGCATGTGCAGCAGTTCAGGGAACTGATGCTCGAAGAAATTGACCCAGCCCGGGCAGCAGCTGGTCAGAAGCGGGAGATTCTTGCCGGTTTTCAGCCGGTTGATCAGCTCGGTGCCCTCTTCCATGATGGTCAAGTCAGCCGAGAAGTTGGTGTCAAACACCTTGGCAAAGCCGAGACGACGCAGAGCCGCGACCATTTTGCCGGTGGTGATGGTGCCAGCCGGAAGGTTGAATTCTTCGCCCAAGGCAACGCGGACGGACGGCGCGGTCTGAACCACGACGTGCTTGCTCGGGTCATTGATGGCGCTCCAGACTTCGTCTTTGTAGCCGATTTCAGTCAACGCGCCGACCGGGCAAGCCATGACGCACTGGCCGCAGAACGTGCAGCTGGTCTCAATCAGCGGCTTGAAATTCTCGGGCGCCACGGTGGCATCAAAGCCGCGGTTGACGCCGGACAGCACGCCGACCGTCTGCACGACGTTGCACGCCGTCTCGCAACGGCGGCACATGACGCACTTGGTCGGGTCACGGCGGATTGCGCCGCTGCTGACGTCAATCGGGAACTCGTGCTGCTCGCCTTGGTATTTGATTTCATGCACGTCAAACTCATGCGCCAGGCGCTGCAATTCGCAGTTCTGGTTCATGGCGCAAATCAGGCAATCCTTCGGGTGATTGGACAAAAGCAGGCCGAGCATGGTACGGCGGGCGCTGATTGCGCGCTGGGAATTCGTCTTTACCACCATGCCTTCGGTCACTGGCGTGCAGCAGGACGGAGCCAGGGTCGGCCGTTTCTCGACCTCGACCACGCAAATCCGGCAGGAGCCGGATTTGTGCTCAACGCCCATGCAGTCCAGTTTGGTGTGACACAACGTCGGAATCTTCAGCCCCAGGGTACGCGCTGCTTCCAGAATCGTCGTGCCTTCCGGAACGGACACTGGGATGTCATTTATTTTCAGGTTGATCATCGCCTTGTGGCTCCTATGTTGAACTTATTGCTTGTCAATGGCTTGGAACTTACACTTCTGGAAGCAGACGCCGCATTTGATGCACTTGTTCTGATCAATCACATGGCGCTTCTTGGTCACGCCGGTAATCGCATCTTCCGGGCAGTTCTTGGCGCAGACGCCGCAGCCGATGCATTTCTCATTGATGGTGAAGCGGATCAGCCTGGCGCAAGCGCCCGCCGGGCAGCGGCGCTCATTGACATGGGCCTCATATTCATTCATGAAGTTGGTCATGGTGGAGAGGACAGGGTTGGGCGAGGTCTGCCCAAGGCCGCACAGGGCGGTGTCCTTGATGACGAGGGCGAGGCTGCGCAGCTCAACCAGGGTCTGGGGTGTGCCCTTGCCGTGGCAGATGTTGGTCAGCATCTCGTACAGGCGACGGTTGCCGATTCGGCAGGGCGTGCATTTGCCGCAAGACTCATCGCAGGTGAACTCAAGGAAGAAGCGGGCGATATCGACCATGCAGTCATCCTCGTCCATGACGATGATGCCGCCCGAGCCCATCATTGCGCCAATCGCCTTGAGCGTGTCGTAGTCAATCGGAGTGTCGAGGTTCTTGGCAGCGATGCAGCCGCCGGACGGCCCGCCGATCTGGACGGCCTTGAAGTTGCGATCCTTGTTGATGCCGCCGCCCAGTTTGTAGACGATGTCGCGCAGCGTCGTGCCCATGGGAACTTCGACCAGGCCGACGCGGTTGATCTTGCCTGCCAAGGCAAACACCTTGGTTCCGGGCGAGCCTTCCGTGCCAATCGTCTTGAACCAAGCAGCGCCTTTGCGGATGATGGCCGCGATATTAGCGTACGTCTCAACGTTGTTGACAATGGTCGGCTGTTTCCACAAGCCTTGGATGGCCGGGAATGGCGGCTTGACCGTCGGCTCGCCGCGCTTGCCCTCAATCGAATGAATCAGGGCGGTTTCCTCACCGCAGACGAACGCGCCGGCGCCGTATTTCAGTTCAATGTCAAAGTTAAAGCCGGAGCCGAAGATGTCCTTGCCCAGGAAGCCCATTTCGCGGGCCTGGTCAATGGCGATGCGCAGGCGCGTGATGGCCAGGGGGTATTCGGCTCGGATGTAGATGATGCCGGTGTCAGCGCCGACGGCATAGCCGCCGATGGTCATGGCTTCGAGGACGGCGTGGGGGTCGCCCTCCAGGACAGCGCGGTCCATGAATGCGCCGGGGTCGCCTTCGTCAGCATTGCAGATCATGTACTTCTGACCCTTGGGCTGGGCGGCCGCAAACTGCCATTTTTTGCCAGTCGGGAAGCCGGCGCCGCCGCGGCCGCGCAGGTTGGAGTCAAGCACGGTCTGGGAGACATCCTCCGGCTTCATCGTTGTCAGCACCTTGGCCAAAGCCTGGTAGCCGTCCCGGAGGATATAGTCTTCGATTCGTTCGGGGTTGATGCGGCCAGTGTTGCGCAAGGCGACCTTAGCCTGCAAAGCGTTGTTCGTATTTTCTTCGTCTTCCGGGTAGTACCAAGTGCGTTCGACCTGGGTCGCGCCTTCGGCGGCTCCCTCCAGGCCGGCTTCCAGAATGGCCGGAATCTGCTCCGGCTTGACTTTGCCGTAAATGATGGCCTTGCCGCTGTTGTCACGCAGCTCAATCGTTGGCTCGCAATAGCATAAGCCCATGCAGCCTACGGAGACGGCCTCGAATTTATCATCGTATTCCGGCTCTTCCAGGGCGGCGGTGATGGCGTCAAACACCTTGGCGCCGCCGGCAGCCAGGCCGCAAGTGCCCAGAGAAACCAGAATCTTCACCTTGTCAGAGACGGCTTGAACAAGGCTCGCTTTCAAAGCGTTCAGTTCAGATGGGGTTTTAAGTGTCATGTTGGCTCGTTCCTTACAAGGTTAATCCTGATATTCAGCAAGAATTTCGCTAACCATCTCAGGGGTGACTTTACCATAGACTTTATCGTCGACCATGACGACTGGTGCCAGGCTGCACGCGCCAACGCAACGCAGGACATTCAAAAAGAACTTCAGGTCAGCCGTGGTCTCGCCTTCCTGGACATTGAGCTGCTTTTTGAATTCATCGACAAGCCGCATTGAGCCTTTGACAAAGCAGGCAGTGCCGCAGCAGACGCTGATCTTGTGCCGGCCGATAGGCTTGTCCGTGAAGTAAGAATAAAAGCTGATCACGCCGTAGATTTCAGAACGAGTGATTTTGAGCCTTTCCGAAATTACCTGCTGGACTTCCTGGGGAAGGTACCCGAAGATACCTTGGGCCTTGTGCAGCGTCTCGATTAGATGCCCCCGGTTGACGTCAATATCCTGACCCAGGGGCAGGCTGTCGATAAACGCCACCAGCTGGGACGTTTTCTCGGGCTCCAACCTCATCAGTTTCTCTAGAGCCTTTTCCTTCTTGCAGCAGTCACAACTCATGTTACCTCCGTCGTGCTTCTAATGCAACACCAGCGGCAAGCCCAATCAAGACCGCCGCGCATGAAAACAGTAAACTATTATAACATTATAAAAATGTGGACGATACGCCATCAAACAAAAAACAGAAAAAAACGCGCCAAGACTAGCGCAAGCACAGAAATCAATAATATACCGCATGGAACCATGAAATCCCAACCGCTAGTTTTTATTTTGTCTTTTTTTTCACAATACGCTTTGTTTAGGGGCGAGGGGCGAGGGGCGAGTTCCGGCACTAAAGTGCCGGCACTGGACGGAGGCGAAAAAAACAAACCCTCCCTGCTGCACGTGTTCAGCAGGGAGGGTAGGAAATTGGGGTGACTGACCGGACTTGAACCGGCGACCTCCTGGGCCACAACCAGGCGCTCTAACCAACTGAGCTACAGCCACCATAAAAAACTGGCAAGCGATATAATATGACACTGTTTTCAAAATAGGCAAGTCGCCTGGCTGCGTTTTCCACGCGCCAGGCCGGAAATCCGGGCACACACCGCGCTGGCGACTGCGTTGCCCTACAAAAAGCCCGCCGGCTTAGGAAAACCGGCGGGCGGGTAAGAAGGCGTTGCGTCTAAACAAAGCTCCTTAACTCAGGCAGGACGTTAGTCCACAACTGTAACCGTTTGGTTTTCTTTTATCTCGGCGCATCTCTTCAAATAGTCCACTTTTTTCCAGGATTCAGCGCTGGCATGGCCGTCGACAAAGACATAAATCGCTATATCACCATGACGGTTGAAGTTGGGGTCGCCGGCCGTGGTGCTGCTGCTGTTACCTGCTTTGACTTGATTGCCGGAAAATTCTACATAAAAATATCCATCCAGATTTATGCTTCCTGCCTCTTCATTTATGCTTCCTGCCTCTTCCAGGAACGCCGGCACCGAGCTGGGCTTCTTGACTATGCTGACTCTTTTGGCCTCAATAACTCCATTCAAAGCATAGGAGTTTTTGTATTCATTTATGTCAGATGGGCAGACATAGACGCCTTCGTCACCGATATATTTAAATAAAGAACCGTCTTTCGGGAGAAATTCTAAATTTGCGGTTCCGCGATTTATATAATTAATCCATGTCGCGCTGTGATTTTGATCAGGTGTCGGAAGCCCACTGCTTGCATCTTGGGAGGCTCTATCCCACGATTGCGGGAAGTTGGCTCTGGTGCCGCCGTCTTGGACGTACATGCTGAGGCCGAGGCCGAATTGTTTCATGTTGCTGATGCAGGATGCTTGCTGGGCCTTTTCGCGCGCCTTGGCAAGGGCGGGCAGGAGCATGGCAGCCAGAATCGCGATGATCGCAATCACGACCAGCAGCTCAATTAAGGTAAAAAGACGTTGTTGCTTTTTCATGAAACTCTCTCCATGTGTTCTAAGGGTGAATCAAGGTGTCAGATGGTTGTAATGCTATTCCTTGGTAAAAAAATGCGTTGGCGGCGAAGCCAAGCCGCAATTGGCGGCAGAAACGAAAATAGTGAATAATTTTCTACAACATATTATAACCTTCTGTTGCAAAAAAAACAAATTCACCCCCTGTGATAAGTTTTGGCCGGGGTAATGGGTCAGTCCTCGGTAGCGCCTTTACAAGGCGCCAGTTTTGGGGTATGCCTCCCCCCAGGCTAAAGCCTGGGGTTAAGCATGGTTAAGCGCCTACGGCGCAAAAAGATGTGGACGGTGTGGACATGGCGGCCAGTGTAGTCCAAACTCACTCTCGCCCCTCGCCCCTCGCCCCTCGCCCCTTTCCTGAGACCGCTGCTCATCGGATTTCCGAATATCAATCAGTGACCGATTACTGGTCGGGGTAATGGGCGCTGACTGATAATGGCCATTCCAACAGCATGTTTTCAGCGCTTCTGCCGCTCCGCGTCGATGAACGCGGAGGACATGGCGTACGCCGGCTGCGGAATAGAGGTAATGAGCCGCCGTCCACAGCGTCCACACTGTCCACAGCGTCCACAGATCAATGAACAATCGCGGCCGCCTGAACTACGTACGCTCGTCGCCGCATTTTTCAGCTATTGAGCACTTCGATGGCGGCTTTCATCATGTTCTGTCCGGCCAGACGGTCTGCCTTTTCCGGCGACGGGCTGGTTTCATAGCCGCCGCCGTGAGTGTAGTGCTCGGGCAGGCCGACATAGCCGACTTCGCCCATGCTCAACCCAGCCACCAGGGTCAGCGGGAAGCGCGAGGCCGCCTTGATGCCAAGGCCGATTTCCACGAACGGCTCGGCCGGGAGGGACACTATGCCAATCGCATCGTCGAATTGCAAGGCGATTATCTTCTCCACCCGCTTTTCCGTACACGCTTGGTCACGGCATTTCATCAGATTCTCGGCAAAGAACTTGAGCACGTAAGGATGCTTTTTGGCGATGTCTTCGCTGGTGAAGTCGCGGCCGTCTTCCATGACCGCATCACGGAATTTTTCGACCGTCTTTTTCGCTTCCTCGTATTCCTCGTCGGTCACGGTGATATACGGCACTTCCAGCGTCGTGGTTGCTGCCTTGATGGATTTGACTTTGACTTCATTAAGCTGATAGAGCGCCGTCAGGATGGTTGCAGCGTAGCCCTTGCCGATGCGGGTGGCTTCCTGGTATGAAGTCTGGTCAGCGGCGGTCGCGGTGTTGAAATGATTGATGTTGCCCTGGGCGCCGATGATAGTGATCACGGGCACGTCATAGCCCAGGCGCGCCTGGATTTCGTGCTCCATGCGACCTGGCCAGTCGGCTGAGACAAGGTCGCCGCCGATGGTGTCGGTGTGGTTGACGATGTTGGCCAGCAACAGCCGATAAAAGCCCTCCTGGCGGACGGCGAGCAGCGGAATCGACGGGTCGGTTCCGCCTTCCGGTTGGTCGATCTGTGGGTTCAATTTGCCGGGATTGGTGAGCACGCCGCCGTTTTTCATCCAATATCTGCGATTGAACGACAGGGTGGTGCATTCCGTCTTGGTGGCCAGCAGTTCGGCCGGAGCCAGGCTGGCGGCGGCCCGCTGCACCGCGGAAACCGTCTTTGCCTCAAGCATGTCCATATAGCCGGGGTCAGCGTAGCCATCGAATAGCCCGGACGTGTACGGGCCAGTGTGGGTGTGCGTGGCTGAAAACAGGATGTTTTCGGCA
>JAAZKI010000063.1 GCA_012799905.1 Lentisphaerota bacterium
GAATTAGGGGCGAGGGGCTGAATGCTGAATGTTGAATGCTGAATGCTGAATGTTAAGGCGCATTTCATAATTCATAATTCATAATTCATAATTCATAATTCGTTAAGGGCGAGGGGCGAGAGTGAGTTTGGTCCACACCGTCCGCCATGTCCACACCGTCCACATTTTTTGCGCCGCAGGCGCTTAACCATGCTTAACCCCTGGCTTTAGCCTGGGGGGAGGCATACCCCAAAACAGGCGCCTTGTAAAGGCGCTACAGAAGACTGACCCATTACCATGACTACTCCTGACGATGACAATTTTTCCCAGGCGCAGCTCTGTCCTGGTGACAGCCAGCCCGATGCGGCCGCAGTCACTCCATGGCTGAAAACTACCGTCCTGGGACGACGCCTGTTGTTTTTTCCGGAATTGGCTTCCTCCAACCTGACCACGGCTGAACATGGCGCTGCCGGCGAGCCTGAAGGCCTGGTCGTAGTCGCTGACCATCAAGTCGCTGGCCGGGGACGCATGGCCAGAACCTGGTTCTCTCCGCCGTGCTGCAATCTCTATGTCACCCTCCTGCTCCGTCCGTCGCTGTCGCCTGCCGCCATTCCGCAGCTGGCCATCGTCACCGCCGTCGCCATTCGCCGCGCCATCCGCGAAATCCTCCCCGACCTCGCCGTCGCCATCAAATGGCCCAATGACCTGCTCGTCCAGAATCGGAAACTATGCGGCATTCTCTGTGAAATGACCTGCGAAGGCCAGAAGACCAGCCATGCGGTCGTCGGCTTCGGCGTCAACGTCAATGTTGACGCTGCTATTTGGCCGCCCGAACTGCGCCCGACCGCAGTTTCGCTACGCTCCGCCACCGGTCAAATCGTCAACCGCGCTCAGCTGCTCGCGGCTATCCTCAACCATTTCGAACCGCTCTACCAGGAATGGCTCGCCACCGGGAATCTGACTACGATACGCTCTGAATGGCAACAAGCCTCAGCGCTGGAAGGCAAAACTGTCACCGTCACCCAGTTTGAACAAAACATCACCGGAAAAGCCCAAGGCATCACTCCCGAGGGCGCACTTATCCTCCAACTCCAGGATGGAACTGAAAAAATCATCCATGCCGGAGACGCCCATATCGGCACCAAACAAGCGCAAAATGCGTAGTAATACGGTTGCGTTATCCGTAGATTTTTTTAGGGGCGAGGGGCGAGGGGCGAGGGGCGAGGGGCGAGGGGCGAGGGGCGAGGGGCGAGGGGCGAGTTTGGACTACCCCGTCCACACCGTCCTCCCTGTCCACCACGTCCACCCTGTCCACATTTTTTTGCGCCGCAGGCGCTTAAAACTGACCCCACGCGCTTTTCTGCACCCCGGCGATTTGATTTCATCAGCCTATATACTATATTTACTTTTAGCTCCAATGGATTTCTATCCATCATTGATGAAAAATGTGCAACAGGAGGTCACATCATGGCTACCATGAGCAGGGCATTCAACACGGTGGACTTGCAGGACCCGGTCAAAGCGGCCGAGTATGTCAAGCGCAAGGCTCTGGAATTTGGCGCTGATGCGGTCGGCATCGGCAACATTGAGCGCTGGTGCGACGCTCCGATCCAGATGGACCCGAAGCAGATCATGCCGGAGTGCAAATCAATTGTCGGCATGGTGTTCCGGGTTGAGCGCGGCAGTTTGCGCGGCATCGAGGAAGGGACGTATTTCAGCAACTATTCGGCGATGGGCTACGGCGGCCTGACCTACCTGTACATCCCGATGACGGTCATCAACCTGACCAAGGCCATTGAGGACGAGGGCTACGAAGCCATTCCGATGGGACACCAGAGCGACTGGCGCGCCATTGACAACGGGGGCTATGCCCGTCCGAACTACAGCCGCCCTGCCCGCCCGGGCCAAGCAATGCCCGACATCATGATCCACCTGCGCATCGCAGCGTATCTCTGCGGCCTGGGCGAAATCGGCTTCAGCAAGATGTTCCTGTCGCCGCAATTCGGCCCTCGCAACCGCATCGGCATTATCTTGACCGACCTGGAACTGGCGCCAGACCCGATCTACGACGGCCCGCAACTCTGCAACCGCTGCATGGCCTGCGTCAAAGCCTGTCCCGGCCAATGCCTCCCTGCTGACAAGACGATCAAAACCAACCTGGCCGGCCATGAGGTCGAATGGAGCGACATTGACATCAAGCGATGCAGCATCATCTTCCGTGGCGGCGTCCCGACTGACACTGTCCAGGAAGACCCCTACATGACCGACGTCCCGACCTCGGTGCCGGGCGACTACAGCCCCTTCCGGCACAAGCCGAGAACCGTCTACAACACCGGTCAAGCCGTGTGCGGCGCTCGCGGCTGCACCCGCGCCTGCATGATCAGCCTCGAAAGCCGCGGCGTCTTGCAGAATTCCTTCAAGCAGAAATTCCGCCGTCGGCCGACTTGGTCGGTTGACTGGAGCAAAGAACCCGAATATGCCCCGGGAACCATGTTCCGCGAGCCTCCGAAAGTCGAGATCGACTGAGACACAGCTTTATCCTACGCCATTAGCTTTCCGGCCCCGTCGCAACCACGCCTGGTCGCGGCGGGGTCGGTTTAATTTTCTGCATGGATTGCACTTTTGCAATGCGTCAGGCTTCTGTAGCGCCTTTACAAGGCACCAGTTTTGGGGCACGTCCATCCCCAGGCTGAAGCCTGGGGTTAAGCATGGTTAAGCACCTGCGGCGCAAATGGATGTGGGCGATGTGGACATGGTGGACGGTGTGGACATGGCGGCCAGCGTAGTCCAAGCTCATCTCGCCCCTTTCCTAGCGCTGATTGCACTTTTCCTCCCCTTGCGCCGTGTTTTTGCCTCTTCGGACTTTGCACTTACCGTTTGAGGGATTACATTAGAAGCTTCATATTCCGTTAAAACTGTCCCGACAGTCCTTCGCACATCCTTTGGTCTGTCGGCAATGTCATGACTTGACCAGGGGAGCATCTCATCATCATGTACGCCATTATCAAAACCAGCGGCAAACAATTCAAAGTCGAATCCGGCGCCGTTCTCGAAATCAACCGGATTGATGCCGAACCGGGCGAGACCATCACTCTCGCTGACAGCGTCCTTATGGTTCAGGACGGCGAAACCGTCCACCTCGGCACGCCGACCGTTCCAGGCGCCACCGTCACCCTCGAAGTGAAGGAGCATTTCCGCGGCCCGAAGCTGATCGTCTTCAAGATGAAACGCCGCAAGCGCTACCGCGTCAAAAAAGGCCATCGCCAAGATATGACCAAAGTCGTGGTCAAAGACATTGCCCTGGCCTGATGCGCGCCTTGCCCCTCGCGGTTCAATAATCCCTCAATCCCCTCGCGCGAGGCGGACGGAGCCCACCTCCGACTGCGCTCGCGCTTTTTGTTAAGGCCTGCTCAGCAGAAAGTGACTATGACGAACGCCCTTGACATCCTGAAAGAACGCGGCTTCATCTACCAGATTACGGACGAGGAGGCGATGCACAAGCGCCTGGCCGAGGGGCCGGCCACTTTCTACGTCGGCTTTGACCCGACCGGGAACAGCCTTCACATCGGGCACCTGCTCCCAGTGATGGCGATGCGCTGGCTGCAAAAAGCCGGCCACCGGCCGATCGCCCTGGTCGGCGGCGGCACTGCCATGATTGGCGACCCCTCAGGCAAGACCGAGGCGCGCCCGATCAGTGACGTGGCCACCATCGACGCCAACGCCAAAGCCATCCAGGCTCAACTCGGCCGCTTCCTTGATTTCAGCCCTGGCAAAGCGGTTATGGTCAACAACGCTGACTGGCTCCGCGGCCTCAAGCTGATTGACTTTTTGCGCGATATCGGCAGGCTGTTCAGCATTCCCCGCATGCTCAGCGCTGAATCCGTCCAGCTCCGCTTAGAGACTGGGTTGTCCTTCCTGGAGTTCAGCTACCCGCTCTTGCAATCCTACGACTTCTACATCCTCCGCCGCGACCACGGCTGCCAATTCCAGTTTGGCGGTCAGGATCAATGGGGCAACATCGTCGCCGGCGTTGACCTGACCCGACGCCTGCTGAGCGAAGAAGTCTTTGGCGCCACCTTCCCACTCCTGTTGAAGAGTGACGGCACCAAATTCGGCAAGACTGCCGGCGGCGCCGTCTGGCTGGACGCAGAGCGCACTGCGCCCTTTGACTACTACCAATTCTGGCGCAATGTTGACGATGCGGACGTCACCCGCCTCCTGAGCTTCTTCACCAGCCTGCCGATGGAGGAAGTCCGCCGCCTCGGCAGCCTGGAAGCGCCTCAAATCAACCGCTCCAAAGAAATCCTGGCCTACGAGGCCACTGCCCTGGCGCACGGCCATGACGAGGCCATGCGCGCCTTCCTGGCAGCTGGTCAAGAATTCGGCTTTGCTGATCCGGACGGCGCCATTGAGACCTCCTCCCGCATCACTGACCTGCCGGCCGGCGGACTGGACAGCGATATTCCGACCCTGTCCCTAACCGCAGCCGAACTGGGCGACGGCATTGGCGTGCTCACCCTGCTGGTGAAAGCCGGCCTGTGCGCCTCCAACGGCGAAGCGCGCCGTCTGATCAAAGGCGGCGGCTGCTATCTTGACGACGCCCGTATCAGCGATGAAAAAGCAATCATCACCGCTGCTGACTTCACTGATGGCGCGCTGACTCTCCGCGCCGGCAAAAAAGCGCGCAAACGCGTGCTCCTGGCTTCGTAATCAACCCTTTTCCCCATATCCTAAACGCTGACAAAAGCCGAGGAGTCATCCATGAAAATCGATCCCCGCGCCGCCATTGCGCCGGGCGCCCAGCTTGGCGCCGAGGTTGAGGTCGGGCCATTCGCCATCATCGACGAAAATGTCGTCATCGGCGACAACTGCAAAATCGGCCCGCATGTGCATCTGACTGGCCATACGACAATCGGCGCTAACACGAAAATCCACGCCGGCGCCGTCATTGGCGACGCGCCCCAGGACCTCTATTACAACGGCGAGGTCAGCTTCACCGACATCGGCGAGGACTGCGTGTTGCGCGAATACGTGACCATCCACCGCGGCACAGAAGAAGGCAGCCGGACTACGGTCGGCAAAGGCGTGCTGATGATGGCATTCTCCCACCTTGGCCACAATTGCGTTATTGGCGATCACGTCGTCATCGCCAACGCCTCGCTTCTGGCTGGGCGCGTCGAAGTCGGCCCACGCGCCTTTATCAGCGCTGGCGTCATGATTCACCAATTCGTCCGCGTCGGCCGCCTGGCCATGATTGGCGGCGGCAACGGCATCGGACAGGACATCCCGCCTTTCTGCATGCTCCAGAACGAGCAGGTTCAGGGACCGAACGTGGTCGGCCTGCGCCGGGCCGGATTAAGTGAAAACGCCCGCGCCTCCATCCGCCAGGCGATCAAGCTGTATTTTCTCTTTGGCCTCAGCCGCATGGGCGCGATTGAACGCATCCGCGCTGAAGTCCCGCCCTGCCCGGAAGTCGACGAGTTCATCGACTTCGTCCTCGCGACCAAGCGCGGCATCAGCCCGGGACGACGCTTGAAAACACGCACCGAAACCGCAGAAGCGGCATCTGAGGACGCCTGATGCCACGCAAATTTCTTTAGCCGACCGCCAATAAGGGCCAACTGCGAAGCGTTTTTTATACATTGTAGGGTATCAACCAACGCGCCATTCCAATTTCAACGCCATCATTCACCTTTACGTAAGGAATTCACCATGAAGAAGTCCACCTCATTATTCACCTTAATTGAGCTGCTTGTCGTCATTGGCATCATCGCCATCCTCGCCGCCATGCTCATGCCGGCTCTGTCCAAAGCCCGCGAAAAAGCCAACCAAGCCGACTGCATGAGCCAGCTGAAGCAAATCGGATTGGCACTAAAAATGTACGCTAACGACCAGAGAGGGTGGTTCCCGGCAGTACTGGATGGCGATACGGTCAGTGTCAAAACCCACAATACCCCAGGCTTGGGCGTGCTCCTGCGGGACGACTACATCGAAACTCCAAAAATTGTCGTCTGCCGCAGCAGCAAACACACAGTCCCGCAAAAAAGCGGCGAAAAACTGGCCTATGAAGTTATGCTTGAAAACGACACAGACACCGCCAGCGGCAAAGGTGGGAACAAGGAAATTTGCAGCTATTTGTATTATGGCGCCGTGAATTCCGACGACGCCACTGCTGAGCACGGGATTGTCCGCGACAAGAATGCCAACCACAAGGTTCTGGGCAACGTCCTCTTTGGGGACAGTCACGTTGAAACCATCTCGCCTGGCAAGGGTACTCCATGGGCGGAAGTCAACAACTATTTCCAGATGAAAAAACCCGGGCCGGAAGACGACTATGAAGACATCCTCCCGGAAACGAAAAATGACAAGTGGACGAAATCCGGCAATCAGGATGATTGATTTCCGCGCGCTCTGCTGATAAGCGCCTGCGCATATATTCCCGGCGGTCTGGCCTTTGAGCTGGACCGCCGGTTTGTTTTTCCGCCCCATCTTCAGCCTGCCTATGCCGCACGTAAACCCCATCCAAAAAGGATTTTCATCAAAACAGCGCTTATGTGTCACCCCTGGCGGGGCTCAAAATTATTATACGCCTCACCCAGGGCTTCGCTACGCTCACCCTGGGCTTCTATGTTGCTAGCCCTTTGGGCCGCCAGTACGACGCACATCAGCC
>JAAZKI010000611.1 GCA_012799905.1 Lentisphaerota bacterium
ATCGGCACCTTGCCTTCGCCCATTTCGGATAGGTCGAACCGGTCGTCAACCCGCTTGCCGTCAACGTAGAAATCCTCATAACGAGCCATGTCCTGCCGCATCCGCAGGAGCTGCGGGTAGTAGTCGCCGTCGAAATTCTGGACAAAGTAGTAGCTGACGCCGTCAGCGCCGCTGGCAACCGCCGCCAATCCTTGCAAGCGGACCATTTCCGGTGAATTCTTGACGCTGGCGCCTGCATAGCGATTGAGGAGGAGGGGAACCAGCCGGCAGGAGGGATTAAGGCGGTTGATTTGCCGCCGCCAGCCCTCGACAACCAGAGCCGACCGTTTGGCAGCAGTGGCGCCATAGCCGCAGTAGATTTGCGGGAGTACCCCATCCAGGTAGGCCGCCATCGCGCTGTTGTCATTGCCCAAGGCCCGGGTCTTGTCGTCCATCCCGCAGGTGCAGCTCTGCGTCACCCAGAACTGTGCCTCGGGCCGACGCGCCTTGAAGTCATGCGCAATCGCGCCGATGTACTCCGCTGACTGACGCGTGTTGAACGCAGTCCACTTTGAGTACACGGCCTGCACAACCGCATCCTCAACCCGGTAGACCTGATGCTTTTCCCGGGCATAGGCCTCCCGAAAACGGGCAAAGTCGTCAGCTGACACCTGGTGTTCGGACATGAATTTCTGGATAGACCGTTCGCTGAAGCCGGTGATCCCGGTCGGCTCGTAGTCGATGTAGACAGCCTGGGACGGGCTGCTGTCAACAGCCTGGACCAACCGTTCGATAGCCTTCGGAATGACGGCCGTTGCTCCTTCAGCAATGACGGCCTCAGGATCGCAGAAGCCGCCTTTGGACGGCTCACCCCCCACGCTGATGTTGGGATGCTGCCGCGAATGGAAAAAGTCGTGGTGGACGCTGCTCAGCCAGATGAAGTTGGGAGGACGCTGCCGAGTGTTCAACACCCTGAATTGATTGACGCCAACCGCTTGAAACAAATTCAAGATGTCGTCAGCCGCATTTTTCAGGCCGTTATAGCCGTAATCATAGAACCCGAAAACAAGTTTTCGCAGCGGCGGGCTGTCCTGACCTTCGAGACGGGTGAAGCGGATGTCCCACGTGCGCTCCACCTCCATCCGCCCTTGGTGATGCAGCCGCATCGTCAGACGGCTGCCGGGCTTGACATCAGCCGGGACGCGCAAGGCAATCTTATACGTGCGCCATTCTGATGGACGGCTGCCCAGAGGCGTGAGCTGATGCCGGTTGTGCCGGAAACTATCCGTCACCACCAAGGCGCCGTCTTGATATGCCCTGGTGTAGCGATGGCCATCCACGCCCCGCGCACTGTCAATCACGTCAAAGCCTATTGGCAGCACGAACTCAATGACCAGGTCCTGGTCGCGCCGACAATTCTCCGGCGTCGTCTGCAACACAAACGCAATCGGGTTGCAATAGCCCGCCACGACGCACATGTCCTGGCGCCCTTTGTCCAAATCAGCGGGTATTTGCCGAATCTGCCACGTCTCTCCAAACACGGAAACTCCCATCAATACCAACACCGACACCGCCAACGTCCGATAGGCCATGCTTAAATTCCGCCTCTTCCTGATAATGGGTGAAATTTTGTACTACTATCCGCACAACTTCTTGTTTTTTGTGAAAGATTTTCTCCAAGTCAACGTTTATATGTCACCCCTGGCGGGGCTCAAAATTATTATACGCATCACCCAGGGCTTCGCTACGCTCACCCAGGGCTTTTATGTTGCTTGCCCTTTGGGCCGCCAGGCTTACGTACGACACTCAGCGTCCATAACGTTCATAGCCGCAAAGCGGCAAAAGCCCGGAGGGCGACACATAGAAGCCCAGGGTAAGCCGGGCCGCCAGGCTCGGCGCAGCCCTGGGGGAGATGGCATAGATTTGGAGCCCTGTAAGGGAGACACATAAATTAGGTTGTGGACAGATAGTCCACCCTAAGATAGGGGTGGATATTTAACAAAGCGCACCTGAATCTCCTCAAAACAAGCAGATTCAGATGCAGGGAAAAGTTAGCATGGATTTGGTGTTTTGCAATTCAGAACACAAGCTTTGTTGTAATGGGGCATTGATTGATAGTAATTCGGTCAGTTAAAGATTAACCGCCAAGGACGCCAAGGACGCCAAGATTTTTTGAGCATGCCGCGCAGCGGCAGAAACGCTAAAAGCGCGAAAATTATGGCAGCC
>JAAZKI010000602.1 GCA_012799905.1 Lentisphaerota bacterium
TGTTTCGTACGCATGGCAAATCGCCTCTGTTCGAGGTTGTTTATGCGTCGGCAACGCTATGCCGACGCCTCTCCGCTGTTAAAACAGGAATCTGATCTGGCCGGTATAGGCATTGATCTCCATGACGCGGATGTTGCTCTGATTTATACGCTCATAATTCCCGGTAGGTGTGGCCACCACACCCTCCATGATAGTCACATAAATCTTTGAGGCGCAACGACCATTGGGTTTGAAGACAACAGCGCGGACGTTGTTATTGGAGACTGATGCCACATCAATAATCTTGGCAGGGCTGGCGCCGTCATCAACCGCATGAGTGGCATTGCCGTCGATTGTCCAGCTCCCCACCGGAACGCGCGGGTCGGTGGTAGTTAATTCATCGTCACCACCATTGGCCTCAATGATCAAAGCGCCTGTTGGCAGGAATGTCCATTCAGTGCCTTCAATCCACTGAACAAATGTGTATTCGCCGACCGTTGCCGACGCCTCCACAATCGCTGCCCGGAAGCTCTGATAGCGGTAGATGTTGGTGTCGCTACTGTCCTGATTGAAGACAGCCCCCGGCATAATCACTGCGACGTGCTGTCTTCTTGAAATTGCTTCTGCTCTTGCGAGGCTCAGTTGCGACGAGACCATGCGTGCGGCGCTGTCGACTGCATTTCCGGTTGCCAGTTTCTGGAACGCCGGCGCGGTGATGCCGAGGATGACGGCGATGATGACGATGACCACCATCAATTCCACCAGGGTGAATCCCCGGCGTTGTTTGCATTGTTTATCCGATTGTTTCATCGGCGGGCCTTTTCACTATGCATTATAGATTTGCTTCTCGTGGGCGGTTCTGGGAGGTATCTTCGCCTGACGCGGTCAATGTAGGTTGCTTTACTATCCTGGACTAATTATACTCGCATAATGCATAAAAAACAAACCGCAGGCGCGAAAAATCCCTGCGGGAAAACGGTCAACGAACAAAATCTTGCGGAAGAAAGGAAGGCTTGATGCCGTGGTTTGCACTGGTAGAGACCTCGGGTAGTGCCCCTATGGCGTTGTCAGTTCCAGGGTGCTTATGTGTCACCCCTGGCGGGGTCTTTGCCGCTTCGCGGCTATGTGGACATAGTGGACGGGGTGGACATAGTGGACGGCGGCTGCCGCACGTAGTTCAAGCTTTAGCTTGCTGTACGTAGTTCAAGCTTCAGCTTGCAGTATGTTTCGTGCTTTTAACCTTTCTGCCGCTGCGCAGCTGGTTTCCTCTTACAACACCTCCTAAAAAAAATCTGCGTCATCTGCGTCATCTGCGGATAAAACAACTCGCCCCTCGCCCCTCGCCCCTCGCCCCTAAAAAAAGCCCCTCGCCCCTTTGCTTTACGGCGCCAGTGTCACTGGCAGTGTTTGCCAGGCTGACATTTCTCCGTATGCATTTACGGCTGCGGCATAGAATTTGAGCACCTTCTCTGGATGTGGTTCTGGCACAACGCTAATTTCCTTTGACTGCACACAATTCTTCATTTTTTCCGGCAGTGCGGCCACCTTTTCCGCCAGGTAGTCAGCGCCGTCATGTTCCGGCCCGACCAGCCATTTTTTCATGGATGCAGCGACCATAAAGCGCAGCGCCAGCAGCGGGTCCATCGTGTCTATGCTTTCGCCGCCTGGTTGGATAATCGCCACCAGGTGCTGTTCAGAAAGTTGCTTCACGTCCATATCTTCCGGTGCTGCATAGACTCTCAGCGACACTTGGTCTTCGCGTGGGTTGATCCATTTGAAGGACATTCTTCCACCTGCGCCCTGGAAGGCTTCCACCACTGGCGGCTGCACGCCGGGCACCTGGCGCATTTCCAGCCAGGGCGTCGCTTCCAGGAAGGCATAGAAGAA
>JAAZKI010000016.1 GCA_012799905.1 Lentisphaerota bacterium
CGCCTCATCGTCTGCATCAGCTTCAATAACCAGTGCTGGCGGCATGCCATCACTGACCCGAAATGCTCGGTCAACCGCGAATTCCGCAAGCTCTACTTGGAATGGAAAAACCTCGGCGTGCAGATGTACAACCGCGATGAAATCGCTGCCTCTGGCTCAGTCGGCAGCAATTTCCTCCCTGCTGAAAAAATCCTGCATCAGAATTTTCTGGACTATCCGAGCCTAGGGCTGTCCGGCTCAAGCTTCTGCATTGTGCCGCCGCCGCCAGACGCCGAAGTCTACGCCCCATTGCGCCGCAATATCATGGACGAACGCAACTTGCGCTGGGCAGCCATGTGGCAGACCAACTACCTCTCCGCGCAATTCATGTTCGACATCACCCTTGACTTCGACGCCCTCTACGAAGAATGCAACCGTCTGTTCTATGGCCTGGGCTGGGAAGGCGGCATGAAAGAATTCCGGGCTTTGCTGACCAAGGCCTTTGTCGAGACTCCAGGCTGTATGGGCTGGGGGCAAAACGCGCCGCTGGGGCGCTGCCTCGACCAGCCCGGCGTCCAAGAGCAACTGAAGGCACTGCTGGCCAAGGCGGAAAAGGCAGCCGCTGCCGACCCAGACCCGCGTGCGCTCCAGCATGTCCAGCGTGAACGCGACATCTTCGCCTGCACCTGGGAGGCCGCCCGCATGACCTACCTTGAGAGCTACCGCGAACTGACCGCCTTCCGGAAGACAGCGCCAATCGCCATTGATGGCGTCATTGATGAAAAAGACTGGAAAGACGCTGATGTGATGACAGGCTTCATGATCCCGCCCTGGTCAAAAAAAGAATACAAGCCAGAACAGACCTTCTTCCGCGTCGTCTACGAACCGGATAACGTCTATATCGCCATTGAAGCTATGGAGCCAACGCCGGACGCCATCATCGCTGAAAAAAATCCCCAAGACGCCCCGCACAGCAAAATCGGCAATTCACTGGAGATTTTCCTCAGCTATCCAGACATGGCCGTGGAGTATTTTCACTACACCATCAACTCGGCTGGCTCGATCATTGATGCACGGCACGGGCCGAATAAACGCGACCTGGCTTACAATGGCGACGTGGAATTCGCCACCAAGGTCTTGGCTGACCGCTGGGTTCTGGAAATGCGAATTCCGACCGCTGGCATTGGCATGAAATGCTTTGACGGCTCCACCTGGCGCCTGAACATCGCCCGCAATCGTCGAATCAGCCAGGATTCCTCGGAATTGTCCAGCTGGGGCAGCGGCCATTTTCACGGCATCGACAATTTCGGGGTAGTGAAGTTCACGCCAGTGCGCCCGGCTGGCCTGGCGCAAGGCCACGACCCGTCAGCCTGGAAAAATGCATCGTTCAACGAAGTCGTGGAGAATGCGACCTTGAATCAGTATCGGCAATGGCCTGCCACCTGGAAGACGACGCTGGTTCCAACCGCCTGGAAAGTCGAGCCAGACACCATCGGCAGCACCCTCCTGCACCCGGAATCAAGCAGCAATTATTATATTGAGCTGGAAAAAGGCATCATCGGCAACTGGTTTGTCAGCCCGGCCGCCAAGTTGCGCATCACTTTTCGGGCGTCCGGCCAGGGCAAGGCCCGTCTGTGGACCGGCAAATACGAGGCGGCAGCGCCCAACGCCAAAGGCTATCCATTCAAAGGAACGACGGGCAGCCTCACCTTCGAAGTCAAAGATGACGCTTGGCAGACGTTCACCCTGGACGCCGACAAAGGCGATGAACCAAGACTGCTTGTGCGCTTCTTCCACCAGGAGGGAAGCGTCCGCATCGACGACGTGATGGTGACGCCAATCGCTGAATGACGCCCTCGACGGCAAAGCCGAGGGCAATTCCAGCGTTTATACCACGAAAGACTTAGGGTGGACTCTCCGTCCACAGCCTATTTTTTAACCACGAAAAACACGAAAGGACACGAAATTTTTGTTTTTTGGGTTGCTGTTGTAACCACTGAATACACGGAATACACGGAAATTTTTGTGTATGGTTGTTGCTCGCCGGGATAGGATTGCATGCGGATTCGCGTATCAGTTTTTTAGCTATTCAGTCTGAAGAAGCGCTCCGGGTCGCCGCCTGCTTGACCCGAGTGACCTGAGAGCCACTCTAGCCTCGGAGAGGCGCAACCATGAGTAACCCCAGGTGCAGCGAAGCGGAACCTGGGGGTGGATGCCCCCCTAAGTCTGAGCCTCGGCGAGGCGACACTAAAACGCTAATTTGAAGAAAATCTCTCTCAAAAAACAAGAAGTTGGTCGATGGTAGTATGGAAAGTTAAAACCTTTCCGTGTTTTTTGTGTTTTCAATATTATTTGATAGAGGAATTAAACTGTACAAGGCTTTCCCAGTTAATTGCTCCATTATCACTACAGAACTGTTTGAGAAACTCCTTTGTAAATATATTTATACGGTTGCTGTATGCCTGCTTGAAATCTTCATTTCTTTCTTTTGCTTTGTGCCCTAATGGTTCTATGATTTCAGTATATAAATTCGAATTTCCTGATATAAATTCCCAGAATCTTTGGCCGCAGTATTTAAAATAATCACCCTTATCTGGTTTATTATCTCTGCCATAGCAACAACCATTGACGCACACTATGGATAACCTGGAATTGCTTGTTCTTAATGTCCTTTGAGCGGTTTTAAAGTCATCTTTCATCTTTGCAATTTGGCTGCTGTTACCCCAATTAGGACCGGATTTAATATTTACGATGTACCTCTTGCCATTATTATCAAACTCCAGGTCAATACCCTGTATGCCGGACTTCCAGCCGTCGTAAACTTTGCTATTGATAAAAATAGCCAACCCTTCTAACCAATCTCCAAATAGAGTTTCTTCATTAGAAGATATATGTGCGTCAACCAATCCTCGTATAATCTCTTCAGCTGTCAAGACATATTTTGCTTTAAATAGGTAGGGATTTTTTCTTTTCAGAACACTGCTTAATTTTAATGAATCTAAACTCGATATTCTTTTTTCATGGAATGATCCAATATTATCCTCTACATATTGCGTAACATCTTTCAACCTAAGGCTATCCATAATTTTCCTTTTGTTCAAATAAATATAGTTCAACGGGTTGTATTTGAGATTTTACCATTTCATAATAATCTTTAACAATTTCTATCCCAATCGAATTTCTACGCATCCTACTCGCAACTATATTAGTCGTCCCTGAGCCCATAAAGGGGTCCATAACTGTGTCGCCGGCCTGGGTAAAAAGTTTTATAAACCATTCCGGCAAACCTTCGGGGAATGCAGCACTGTGATTTTTATTATTGCACTCGGTAGCAAGATGTAAAACATTTGTTGGATATGCCTTATCTCTCTCAAGCCAATTAGATATATTTTTTCCAAAGCCACTTCCAACTTTTGATTCATCTCTTGTTTTGTCTGTTTCACTCAAGTTTTTTAATCTTGTTTTAGTCCAATCTCCCATAGGTACCATGACTTCTTCCTGATACATACTAAATTTTTTATTTTTATTAAATTGCAGCAGTCGCTCCCAGGCATCCCTAAATCTATTTGGCCATTTGCCTGGATAACAATTCTTTTTATGCCATATAAACTCTTCAGTCCATAGCCACCCTTGTTTTCTCATGGCGAGAATCAATTCCATAACATAAGTGCTTCTTTCGCCGTCAACTACTTTCTCCTTGATATTAAGAACAAAAGTTCCAGTTGGTTTAAGAACCCTCAACATCTGTCTAGTTTTTGGCAAAAACCACTCTACATAATCGTCAGGATGAATCCCGCCGTATGTTTTTTTTCTTTGATCAGCATATGGTGGAGATGTAAAAATCAAATCTACTGAATTATCAGGGATTTTTTTTAGTACATCTTCACAATCGCCGAGGTACAAGTCGTGTTTTATTTCCATTTTGATATTTACGTCCCAAATTTTATAGCGTCATGTCTCAACAATCATAAAACATAATCACGGTCATCCTATTATGGACTATGTTCCGGACTGAATAACCGTGTTATGGCGAAGTAAGCGGTTCAATACTATCCAGAAATGTCTTCCAAACCCGCGGAGGCGGCCCGAACCTGTGAAAAGTACTCTAACTATCATTGATCTATTTTTCAAGTTCATTCAAAAACATTTAATCGTCAACTGGGTTAGAAAAAGCCAAGTTAATAAAAGTCCTGCGATTTTCCCCAATCAATCGAGTTGCTACTCTGCTATGGGCGTCCTAAGCTTGAGGTCATCAGGAGAACACAGTTAGATTTCGCAAGGTGGGAGGGAAGGGCTACCGGAAGCCTTTCCTATCTCACCCTAATCTTGATTATAAAAATAAAAACAAACAATAACTTTCGCTAAAAAATGCACTTTGGTTATTTTTCATTATGGCAAATTTATTTTTGGAAATCCGCATGGCAATATGGGCACTCAGTTACATTATCAGGAAGCCCATTGGGGAAAATAAGTGACGTTCCTGTTTTTGAATAATTTGGGTCTAAAAACAAATAGGCGAGATTTGTATTACAGCGGTAGCATTTCAGCTTTTTTATTTTCAAAAATGCAATCACTTCTCCGATTACGCCCAGAAGCGCAAATAGTAAGAATATACGGAGAAGCGTAAACAGTTCGAATGCAGCGGAAAAAAGAAACAAGGAACATGAAATGACAATCGCGGCCAAAGAGACAATCTGCATTTTTCTCAGAGGAGAAACGTAACTTTTACATTTTTCTCTAAAAGTTCCTTGGGAAGCCTCATTGGATTCCATGATGTTCCTCCATTTCTAAGCGAGATATTCTCTGTAGCGCTTCGGTTGAGACAGGTTCAACAGCTCACCTTAAAATTTAAATACTTGAGATTGCGTGTTGATGATTATCCATAGACAGCGATGCAGCTCCGCGATGCTGTCCTTGGGTTAACGAATTTCCGCCTGGCTTCTATCTCGCTCCGGTTCCTTTCAGGACGACGCCGAGAGTTTTTCCCAGAATCAGCAGATCAAGCCACGGTGACCAATTTTCAATATAGTGCATATCCAAGGCGACCCGTTGAGCATAAGTGGTGTTGCTTCGTCCTGACACCTGCCACAAGCCGGTCATGCCGGGTTGAACGGCCAGCAGGTCAGCGAGATGTTCTCCGTAAAGCTCGCGCTCCTGTTCCACGATTGGCCGCGGCCCGACCAGTGCCATGTCGCCGCGCAAAACATTCCACAGCTGCGGCAGCTCATCCAATGAAGTCCGTCGCAGAATTTTCCCCAATGGCGTGATTCGGGGGTCATTGCTGAGCTTGAATTTACGCAGCCACTCTCGCTTCAGCTCTGGGTTTTCATCCAGGATAGCTTCGAGTTTTTGGTCTGCATCAACGAACATGGTGCGGAATTTCAGCACATAAATCGTGCGTCCATGACGGCCGATCCGACGGGCGCAGTAGATAGCCGGCCCTGGACTGGCAATCTTGATCAGCAACGCCAAGAGCGCTCCCACAGGCAAAAATGCGACAAACAACAGCACGGTCAGCGGAAATTCCCAAGCAGCCTTGAGCAGACGGTATTTTTCCAGGCGCAGGCGCGACGCCTGCCTGCCATCTTTATTCCCGCTGCTGTTGCCATCTCCAGCCATATCTCCCCCTGCTAAACCATTCCTGCCGGGAGTTTCATTCTGTTGCTGACGTCTTCTTGGCGTCAATGTGCTTCCGCCGCCAATGCGCCAAGGCCGAGCTTGATTGCAGCCCCAGCTCGTCGGCAATGACCTTCATGGACACGCCTTCGGCCAGCAGCTCCTGATAACGCTGCCGTCGGACTTCATTGATCACCTCGTACACGGTCATGCCCACGTGCTGTCGAAACAGTCGCAGGAAGTGCGAGCGGCTGAATCCGGCCATGCGCGCCAGCGTCGTCACATCAACGCCGCGGCCAGCAGTGTGTTGGAGAAACTGCTTGATTTCCAGGATTGCTTCCTTCTGCACGCTGCTGCCGCCGGGCGGTCGTTCCACCGCCGCGACCACATCTGTAAACAGCACGCTGAACAATGCCCGCAGCTGCGCCAGCGCGAGGTCCAGCCGAACCGCGCCTTTAGCTGCGGCGTCCCATGTATTGTTTAAACGCTTGATTAATTCCGGCGATTTGCAGGAATGGCGAAAATCACGGCCATAGCGTCCGCCTCGGACTTCCACGCCTTGGCAAGTGATGAAGCCTGGTGCAAAGAACATCCACATCTGGTCGCTGTCTGGCGCGGTTGGTGGAAAGCCACCGTCATGGCGTTCGCCGACGTCATAAAGGAACAAAGTTCCAGGGCCGCCATGATAGACGACGCCATTCAGCCCTTGGGTGACTTCGCCCTGCAAGACAAGCATGGCTTCGCGGTGTGCGTGCACTTGCGTAAACTGCCGGCGCCAGGCCGCGTCGCGCTCTTGGCTCTGGGGCGCCTGTGCCAACATCCGCTCAGAATCGGTGAACGAGGCCACCAACCGCAGAGGATATTCGCCCAAAAGCACACGTTGCTTTGCTTCTGTCAACATCTGCCCTGCCCTCCAGGAAGCAATCGCCGCGAACTGCTGAAATGCCGAACGTCATCTCCGGCAACCATATCCGTCAATGGCGCTGCTAACGCCTTTTTCGACCATGTCCTGTCCGGCGCATTCAGGCTTGGTCGTTCACGGGCACGGCGTCACCCCTTTTTGCAGGATGATATTGCCGTACTTGCGCGTTTCGCCGGTATGGACAATGCAATATGCCGTCCGAGCCAAGTCATAAAAGGCGAAGCGTTCGACAAAGTCAATCGCGCTTTGGCAATATCGCGCCACTTCTTCCGAGCAGCAGCGGACGTAGTCGGAATCAAGCGAATCGCCTGCCACCGGCGCCATCATGGCGACCGGATGGGGAACATACGCATCCAGCTCGAACAAGGGCAGAATTCCGCGCAGGAGTTCTGGAATGCCAAGGCCATCGGCCCGAATGACGCGCGGCCCGAGGGTATGCGAGGGAAAATGCGCGTCAGCCAGGACGAACTTGTCGCCATGACCCATTTCCGCCAGGCTTTTCAGCAATTCGGGACTAATGCAGGGAGCAATGCCTTTTAACATAGCGCCAACGACCTCTCGTCTGCCTTCAGGCAGCTGTACAGACAAACACGTTAGCCTGAATCGCGCCGACCCAGGCAAATCCCACCATGAAAATTTATCCTGGCAACGATGTTATGCAAATCGATCCCGGTTGAACCGAGGCAATCGGTCACCGATTGATACTCGGAGTTCCGGCGAGGGGACTACGTCCATAGCAGCCGTCCACGACGTCCACCCTGTCCACCATGTCCACAGCCACGGAACGTCGCTGCGGCTAAAAGACCACATGCAAGCCTAAACGACGTACGGTGCGCATACGGCAGTCATCGTCCACTTGTCCATCGCGGGTGGTTTTTTGTTGTACTTGGGTTACGTTAATGCAGCATTCGACATCAGCTCAAGGTCTGATTGGACGCTTACCCTACGACAGCCTGAAGCCCGGACTGCAAGCGCTCATCCGCACATATTTTTGTTAGCCCAATTTTTGCACCCTAGCCATCCTCATGAAAAAATTCTTTTCTCGACACTGGCCGGAAGCGCTTCTGGCCTTGGCTGTTTTTCTGGCGTTTGCGCCGTCGCTGCTGTTTCCGCCGCTGCCGCATTGGGATGATGGTTCCTCCATCCTCCTCAACCAACGCCTGGCCTTCAGTTGGGAGAACATCCGGCATTACGCGGTCAACGGTTTTCAGGGTCTGTAC
>JAAZKI010000478.1 GCA_012799905.1 Lentisphaerota bacterium
ACAAGCGAATCTTTTTGCGCCGCAGGCGCTTAACCATGCTTAACCCCTGGCTTTAGCCTGGGGAAGGGCTGGGCTGCCAGAGAGGAAATGACATGAGCGACCTGACGCCATTCAATACCTACTTCAAGGAGCTGCACGCGGTCGCGCACCAGGGCGACGCCCGCGAGGAAAGCTTCTATCCCGCGCTGGCAGCCATGCTGAAGGCCGTGGCGGAAGGAACTGGACGCAAAGACGTCATGGTTACCACGCAGCCAAGGCCGACTGACGCCGGCAACCCGGACTTCCGCCTGTGGAATGGCAGAGACAGGATCATCGGCTATGTCGAGGCAAAAAGACCCGACGTAGGGTTGGACGCCATCGAAACTTCGGAGCAGCTCAGCCGCTACCGCACGACGTTCCCGAACCTGCTCCTGACCAACTTCTTTGAGTTCCGGCTCTACCGCAACGGAGAATGTGTGCAGACCGTCCTGGTGCCCCGGCCATCCGGCGCGACCCGCCCGCGCACGGCTCCGCCCATTGAAAAGATAGACGAACTCCAGGCGCTGCTCGAACGCTTCCTCGGCTTCTCGCTGCCGAAAGACTTTACGGCGAAAACGCTGGCCGTCGAACTGGCCAAGCGCACGCGCTTCCTGCGAAACGTGGTTGCCGAGCAACTCGCGCTGGAAGCCGAGAATTTCACGGTGGAGAAGGATATGCGCAGCATTCCCCTTACCGGCTTTTTTGAGGCTTTCCAGACCTACTTGATCAGTACTCTGACGCCGGAGGAGTTCGCCGACTTCTTTGCCCAGACGATCACCTACGGGCTCTTCGCCGCCCGCATCCGCGCCAACAGCGCCTTCAGCCGCCGCATGGCCTTTTACAACATCCCGCACACTATCGGCGTCCTGTGCGACTTATTCCGGTTTATCTCGCTGGATGATCTGTCCGAGCAACTGGCCTGGTGCGTGGATGACATCGCCGAAGTGCTCGCTGTGGCCGACGCCCCGGGCATCCTTGACAGCTACTACCACCAGGGCAAGGGCAGCGACCCCATCGTCCACTTCTACGAGACCTTCCTGGCCGAGTACGATTCCAAGCTGCGCGAACTGCGCGGCGTCTACTACACCCCGGAGCCTGTTGTCGGCTACATTGTGCGCTCGCTCCATGGCATACTTAAAACCGATTTTGACAAGCCCGACGGCCTCGCCTCGGACGGCGTGACCTTGCTTGATCCCGCTGCCGGCACCATGACCTTCATCGCCCGCGCCGCCGCGCTTGCCGTCGCCGAGTTCGAGAAGAAATATGGAACCGGCGGTCGCGCCGATTTCATTCGCCGCCACATCCTCAAGAACTTTTACGCCTTTGAGCTGATGATGGCGCCCTACGCCGTGGGTCACCTCAAGATGAGCTTCCTGCTTGAAGAACTCGGCCACCGCCTTGGTGACGACGAACGCATGCCGTTCTACCTCACCAACACTCTCGACAACGAGGAGCTGGAGCAGAGCCGCCTGCCCGGCTTCTTCGCCTTGGCCAAGGAGTCCCACCTCGCCGGAAAGGTCAAACAACAGACTCCAATCCTCGTCATCCTCGGCAATCCCCCCTATTCCGGTCACTCGACCAATGCCGGCGAATGGATACGAGGGTTGATAGAGACGTACAAGCAGGTTGACGGTAAGCCGCTCGGAGAGAAGAACCCCAAATGGCTCCAGGACGACTACGTGAAGTTCCTGCGCTTCGCGCAGTGGAAAATCGAACAGGCCGGCTGCGGCGTCGTCGGCATGATCACCAACCACGGCTACCTGGACAACCCGACCTTCCGCGGCATGCGCCAAAGTCTCATGCAGACCTTTGACAATATCTATGTGCTGGACCTCCATGGAAATGCCCTAAAGAAGGAAACCTGCCCTGACGGTTCGCCGGACAAGAATGTTTTTGACATCCGCCCAGGCGTGGCCATAGCCTTCTTTATCAAGCATGGCGGGAAGAAAGAGCGCCCGGCAGCAGTCCGGCACGCTGAATTGTACGGCACGCGCGAGTCGAAATACGACTGGCTGGATGCGCATGACGCTGAAACAACCGAATGGCGTAAATTGACGCCGCGCACCGGCAGCTATCTCTTTATCCCGCGTGACGAGTCGCTGCTTCGCATGTATGAATGCTTCCAGTCCATCCCCGATATTTTCCCGCTTAACAGCGTCGGCATCGTCACCGCGCGCGACAAGCTGTGCATACAATGGACGGCGCAAGAGATGTGGCACACGGTAAATCATTTCGCCAAAGCGGACCCCGAACTTGCGCGCCGCGGCTATCAGTTGGGCAAGGATGCAAAAGACTGGAAAGTCACGCTTGCACAAAAAGACATTCTGGATTCTGGGCCTGTCCACGACAAAGTGGTGTCCATTCTCTACCGCCCCTTTGATGTGCGCCGCACCTACTACACCGGGCGTTCAGGCGGCTTTATTTGCAGGCCACGTCCAGAAGTCATGCAGCACATGCTGGCCGGGGAGAATCTGGCGCTTGCCACGACGCGAAGCGTTGAAATAGGCGTTGGCTATCAGCATGCCTTTTGCACAACGACCCTCATACAACATCACTCTGTTTCTCTGAAGGAAGTCAACTACCTTTTCCCCCTCTATCTGTATCCGGAGTCCGAGCCACCGAAGAATAGCAAAGGCGGGGGCGGACGTTATGTGTCGATGATGCTGTTCGAGCCGAAGGAGTTATATGGCGAACGGCAGCCGAATTTGAACCCAGCCGTCGTTGACGCGCTCGCAGCGGCATACGGGAAGGCGCCGACGCCGGAAGCGATATTCCATTACGTCTATGCCGTGCTCTATGCGCCCGCCTACCGCACCAAGTACGCTGAGTTCCTGAAGATGGACTTTCCGCGTGTCCCGTTCACCTCGGACGCAGAGCTTTTCAACAAGCTGTCCGCCTTGGGCGAGAAGCTCGTTGCCCTGCACCTGCTGAAGTCGCCTGACCTCAATCCGCCTGCCTGCCGATTCGAGGGTGACGGCAACAATCGCGTTGAAAAGACAGGGCTGCGCTACGCTGACGACGAGGAGCGGGTCTACATCAATGCCGCACAGTACTTCGCTCCCGTGCCTGCTGCCGCCTGGGCTTATCAAATCGGCGGCTACCAGGTCTGCGAGAAGTGGCTCAAGGATCGCCAGGAGCGGCGTCTCGAACTTGATGACATCACCACCTACTGCCGCATCGTCACCGCGCTGGGTTTGACCATGGAATTGCAACAACAGGTTGATGGACTCTATGCAGAGGTGGAAAAGGAAATAGTTACCATACCAGGCGCGGAAACCCTATGCTAAGCTCATTTCTGATCAAAGTTTTTGTACCCAACTCGAAGCAACCTGATGACCCGTCCTGCCGTCTTGCCTATGGCATGCTCTGCGGTCTGGTCACCCTTGCCGTCAACCTCTTGCTCTTCGGACTCAAGCTGGTCATCGGCATCATCAGCGGCAGCATCGCCATAGCCGCTGACGCCATTAACAATCTCTCTGATGCCGGGTCAGCGATGATCACCGTCGTCGGCTTTAAATTGGCTGCCAAACACGCTGACGCCGAACATCCCTTTGGCCACGGCCGCATGGAATACGTGACCGGGCTGGTCATCGCCGTCATCATCATCGCTGTCGGCGGCAACTTCCTCAAAGAGTCTGTCGTCCGCATCTTTCGCCCCCAGCCAGTGGACATGCCCCACACCCTTGCCTATCTCTATGGAGCCACTGTCCTCGCCAAACTCTGGCTGATGTTCTTCACCCGCCGCATCAGTCGCGCCATCAACTCCGCCGCCCTTGGCGCTGTCGCCTTCGACTGCCTGTCAGACATTCTTACCACAGGCATTGTCCTTCTCTCCGTCGTCGCTGGCCACTACACCACTCTGCCCATCGACGGCTGCGCCGGCGCTGTCGTCGCCATTATCGTCATTGTCGGCGGCATCAACAGCTTGCGCAGCATCGTCAACCCCCTCCTTGGCGAACGACCCGATCCAGCCCTGGTGGACGAATTGCGCCAGCGACTCCTTGCCTGCCCAGGCATCCGCGGCGTGCACGACGTAATCGTCCACAACTACGGCCCAGGCACCTACTTTGCCACCGCCCATGCCGAAGTCGACCGCGACGGCGATCTAGTCGCCATGCACAATATCCTCGAAGCCGCTGAAGTCGAAATCGCCCGCACCATGCCTGTGCGCGTCATCCTCCACTGCGACCCCTACGCCACTGCTGATCCGCAGACACGACTCTGGCGCCAACGCTGTGAGGCAGCCGTCCGTGACATTGACCGCCAGTTCGTCATCTATGACCTCAGTCTCGATGTCGCAGCACCTACTGACGCCGACAATGAGGCCTCAGCCGACGCCGACAATGAGGCAGCCGCAGTTGACGCCCCTGTCCTGCACTTCCATCTCCTCGTTCCTCGCAACTACCCGCTTTCCCAAGACGCCATCAGAGCCAAAATCACCCAGGCGCTCAAGGAGCACGCCCCCCAGCTCCACGTCCACATTGACTTTATGAGCTCATTCGTCTGAACCCAAGCATTATGCTGCGGAACCGAGCGTGCCTGTATCCAGACCGTGCAGTGGGCTTTTAGCCTGCAAGCGCTGGCATGATCACATCAAGCGGATTCATTTACGCCGTAGGCGCATAATGATGCTTCACCTCAGCCCACCAAGCTGGGGTAATTAATCTCCCCAGGAAGCAGTGCCCTGGAGAGGTGTGCCCCAGCAACCGAAGCCATAAACCAAATATTCGTCCTGGGTCACCTTGGGGCATGCCTTTGGCGCTGGAAACGAAAAGCAACAAGAATGGCGTTATCAATGGCTTACTGATTACACAAATCTACTACTGAACATTGTTGCCAAAGCATTGTAAAATCAGACGCCCCAGATAATCATTCCACCTTTTTAGTTGTTGCTGCTCGCAGCCTCTCCGCCTCTTGATATTCCGTCTCACCAATTGGTATATTATTTAACTTCCGAAGCATGAGATTAATCATTGATTTTACACGCTCAGGAGGGGAGTTTTTTAATTCCTGACTAAAATTGTTTAACAGCCAAGAAATATTTTTATTTCTATCCAGCAAACGCATCTTAACTTCATCCGAAATTATAATATCTCCATTGACAAGGTGCTTAAAAAGTTCTGATTTCTTCCCCGAATTGCTTAAATAAGGGCGAAGCGCATCATTTTTTTGGCAGACAGATAAAATATCATGGATAATAACATCAATGTAGGCATGGTGAGCTGCAAGCCGGAGCGCTTCTGGATTTTGGTGGTTACAAAGTACGTCACGGCTAGCCAATATGACACTATTCATAATATGTTCAGCATGATTTGCAGGTAATCTCTCTTGCATTATCAGGTCTCTGAACCATGCAAGTAAAGCTATTCTGAAATAGACTGACTCTTGGCTATTCTTGATTCTTTGAACGAGAGAATCAAAATCTGCGGCAGTCGGATTTTTAGAAGGGTAAATGGATAATACAAACCCGACATCGGACGCAGCGGCTGCTTCGCGTTCCCGCTCATCAGTTAATTCAGTACGGTGGACGACATACTCTGCAGCGGCGGCTGCCGTCTCGACTAATTCGTCCAAAGATAACGAGTCTAAATGTGCTTTGACTTTCTCCCAAGCACGGCGCGATTCTAACTTTGCAGAATCACTCCTTCCCTTGCCAGCAGCCTTATCCAGTAACTTACTGTCTACGGCATTCGCTTCTTTGATGAGACTACGCGTGATTTCCCAGTTTTTGTTGGTTGAATTGGCAGATGAAACGCTAATGAAGGAAATACAAAACAACAAAAATGGCTTCAGTATCTGCATTTCAATTACCTCCTTTTGTTTCAATTAGGAAGAACAAACCTGTGGTGAAAATAGGCATCAGCACATCTGGGGCACGTGCTCAGATTGTCCGCAGAGTCGCAGGTCTCGCCGGCGTTCCCGTCATTGCCCGGGAATAGCTGTCTTGGCTGTGTCCTTTTTCGACATGGCCTGGGCTAGGGAGACACATAAGCGCTACTTTAAAGATAATTTTGTTAATGTGCGAAGTTTTGTGATGAATGCTTGTAGGTTTTTAGGCTGATATATCTGAGATTGGTCTCATCGCGGATGGCCATGACTCCTGTGCGTACTATCAAATACCGCTTCAGCAACTACATGTTGCTGATTCATCGTGAGCTGCTTAACAAGCATTTGTGCATGCAATCCGCGCCGTAGGCGCTTGACCATGCTTAACCCCAGGCTTTAGCCTGGGGGAAGGCATACCCCAAAACTGGTGCCCAGTAGGGGCACTACCGGACGTTTAACAAACAGAATCGCTGTGCCAAATCTCTCTTTCTATCACAAGTTCTTACACATTACCAACATTATACTTTGAGTCAATGTCCAGTCAAATTTCTTATAAAAAAAAGATCGCAATTAAGCCTGCTTTCTGCCACTTTTTCACATGTGCGGCAGACAGGCGGTGATGTCTGCGGAGAGCAGTCAAAGAACGCCCAAGTCACATCCAGTTGCCCTGATTTCCGGCAGGGACGCCCTAAAAACGTGCATCGGCCAGCACTTTTCATTGTTTTCATCCGTATTTATAAGCAGTCCAGGCGTCATGGTATCAAACCTGCTTATATTATTAGGCATCTCCCAGCAGACCTTACCTGGCCTGCGCCTGACGAAACATACTCACCGCCTTTCATTTCAACGTTGCCATGCCACAACCCAATGACCAATCCAGCCTGCCCCTCGTCGTCGAGAATCTCCACAAGCGATTTCGCCAGGAAGGCGTTGACATCCCAGCGCTCAACGGTGTTTCGCTGGCAGTGCCTGACGGCGACTTTGTCGCTATCATGGGGCCCAGCGGCTCCGGCAAAAGCACGCTGCTCCACGTCATTGCCGGGCTGACCGACGCCACTTCCGGCCAGGTGCGCATTCATGGCACTGACATCGCCACGCTTTCCGACCGTCGCATGACAGCCCTTCGCCGCCGTCAGATTGGCGTTGTCTTCCAGGCTTTCAATCTGATTCCAACGCTCTCAGTGCAAGACAATATCACCCTGCCGGTGCAAGCCGACGGCCGGGCCTGCGATCGTGAACGACTGTTGCGCATCACGTCTCTTCTCGGCATTGATGACAAACTTGATCGACGTCCGGGAAAACTGAGCGGCGGCGAACAGCAGCGCGTCGCCATTGCCCGGGCTTTGCTTCCAGCCCCGGCTATCATCCTGGCCGATGAGCCGACCGGGAGCCTTGACTCGGAGTCCGGCCAAAACCTGTGTCAGCTGCTGCGCACCTGCTGCGAGCAGGAAAAGCAGACGATCCTCGTAGTCACCCACGAACCATCGGTGGCGGCTTGGGCCCGGCGAACCCTCGTCCTGAAAGACGGGCGCTTAGTGGGGGAAATTCCGTCGTCAGATCAAAACGACGCCCAAGCCTTGGCCGCTGCCTATCAAAGTATCATCCAGGCATGACGCTGCGACCATATAAGCATGGGAAACTTTTCTCTGTCCGACTATGTTCTTCACTTTCAAATTATTTTTGCTCAACGTATGGCGCCACCCTGGGCGCTTGATTCTGACTGGTCTGGCCATGATGGCGGCAGCTGCCGTAGTGGCCTGGATCGTCGCCGGCTATGACGCCATCCTGGCGCAAACCAACGCTGACCAAGAGCATCCCTTTGGCAAAGCCGATCTTCTGATCCTGCGACTAGCCAGCCGGGACAAGAACCTTCCAACCGGCCTTCATGACGCTATTGCCGCCGAGGCGGCAGTCGACGAGGTGACAGCACTGGCAACGATTACAGTGACCACGCGTCTGGGCGGCAGGCCAGGCGGCAACCGTCCAAGCAACGCGACGCAGCAAGCACGGCGACTCAAGGCGGAGAAAACCGACCGGAGCCGCCCGGGAAGCGGCAGCGGGACTGAAAGCCGCAGCGACAACAAGACACCCACGGCGCTGCCGCCGCCAAGCTACGGTCTGCCCCAACGCGGCCCGGTCGTCATCGCCACCACGGCTGAAACGCCGCCTAGGCAGCTGACCAGCGGCGCCTGGCTGCCGCGACTCATCTCCAGTCCCCGCCAGGAAGAGGGAAGTCAGCCTCAGGAAACCATTCCCTGCGTCATTTCGGATCATCTCGCTGAAAGAGCAGGCTTGCGCGTCGGCGACACCTTTCCGGTTGGCTCATTAGCCGGAACCTTCACTTTAACAGTGGTGGGAACCATTTCTGACGCCATGGGAACCAGTTCCTTGGCCATCCACAGCCGCGATGGCGAAAAACTCCATCCACCGCCAGCCAATGGCATCCTGGTCAGCTGGGCTAAAGCGGAAAAAATCGCTGGCGGCAGCTTAGCGCCGTCCTGCTTCGCGGTCAAACTACGCCCAAAGGACACTGCAGATGCTAGTGACTCAGCCAACCGCCTCGGCTTTTCCCTCCCTTCGGGCACTGCCTGGATAAGGACAGCTGACTTGCTTTCCTACAGCCAATCATCCATCACCGCCAATTTTCAAAAGATGCAGGCGTATTCCGCCACTGGCTTGGCCATGTTGGTCTCCTTTGTCATCATTTTCACCAGCCTCGGCATGGGCCTGGATGAACGCGTCCGCCAGCTTGCGGTCTTGCGCACCGTGG